>NZ_JAAVXA010000002.1:0-358 GCF_012241585.1 Pantoea sp. LS15 | reverse complement strand
AATCTGTATCAGGCTGAAATTTGATTGTTCTGTCTCTTCGCCGAAACAGCTTCGGCGTTGTAAGGTTAAGCCTCACGGTTCATTAGTATCGGTTAGCTCAACGCATCGCTGCGCTTACACACCCGACCTATCAACGTCGTCGTCTTCAACGTTCCTTCAGGACCCTTAAAGGGTCAGGGAGAACTCATCTCGGGGCAAGTTTCGTGCTTAGATGCTTTCAGCACTTATCTTTTCCGCATTTAGCTACCGGGCAGTGCCATTGGCATGACAACCCGAACACCAGTGATGCGTCCACTCCGGTCCTCTCGTACTAGGAGCAGCCCCCCTCAATTCTCCAGCGCCCACGGCAGATAGGGAC
>NZ_JAAVXA010000029.1:0-10177 GCF_012241585.1 Pantoea sp. LS15 | reverse complement strand
AAACTGAAGCCACTGTTTAGCTGAAGGAGCAGCACATGAATCCTTTCAAAGGCCGACATTTTGAGCGTCATATTATCCTGTGGGCAGTCCGCTGGTACTGCAAATATGGTATCAGCTATCGTGAACTGCAGGAGATGCTGGCCGAGCGTGGAGTAAATGTCGATCACACCACCATTTATCGCTGGATTCAGCGCTATGCACCTGAGATGGAAAAGCGGCTGCGCTGGTACTGGTGTAACCCTTCAGGGTTCTGTTCCAGGCATCTCGACGAAACTTATATCAGAGTTAACGGTCGGTTGGCTTATCTGTACCGCGCCGTAACAGCAAAGCGGCATACCAGTTTCTGGGAAAGATACTGAACAACGTGAAAGGCTGGCAGATCCCCCGCCTCATCAACACCGATAAAGCCCCAACCTATGGTCGCGCGCTGGCGTGATTGAAACGGGAAGGTCGGTGTCCGCCTGATGTTGAACACCGGCAAATTAAGTACCGGAATAACGTGATTGAATGCGATCATGGCAAACTGAAACGGATAATCGGTGCCACGCAGGGATTTAAATCCATGAAGACGGCATATGCCACTATCAAAGGGAATGAAGTCATGCGGGCATTGCGTAAAGGACAGGCGGAAAACTTTTACTTCGGCCATCCCCTGGGTGAGATGCGCCTGGCAAGCAAAGTTTATGAAATTTAAGGATTTTTTTTGTAATTCCAAAGGCTACAGTATCAAGAAATTTGCAACAGTGCCATTTTTTGTACTTCTCTGCTGCGGATAACGAAACGAAAATGTACTAAAGTTAAAATTGAATGTTTATACTAAAAATATTTACTTTACGGGAACGTGTGTCCGAAAAAAAGGATCTCATAAAATCCTTTTTTGGTCGGCTGTTATACGTTATTACCCACTAGTAATGGTAGGCATTGCTATTATGCAATTGTTTAAATAGCGCATATGGAATCATCCCCATTCGTTCATAATGTAATGAATTCGTGACGCTGGAATAGGTCCCTGGATATGTACCTCTTTGACAGGAATAAATGCAGAATCAATATTTGATTTTAGTTTATTAGATAAATATGAAATAAATTCAGAATGACCTTTACTATACCTCCTTAAATTTGTTTTCATTACGTTCAAAGAGAACCTCCGCAAGAGTATAACTATTTGTATTTACTGTGAATTTATAGCCTCGCAATCCATTCGCGTTAATTCTGTATATATACGGGAGTACTATACCTTCTTGCAGTGCGCTTTTATTAAAAGAAATAACCCCCTCAAGTGAACTGGAACAAAACACGGTTTCTTTTTCAAAAGAAGAAAAGCAATGATTTGTGGATTTTGTACCCAAAAAACCTTCCCTCATGATTATTGTGGGAGGTCTAGAATCAGCCCTATAATAAAAACCATGTAACATTTCACATGGAATCCAGTTCTTAGAAAAAATATCATGCATATATTTCAATCCTCTGTGTAGCAATAACATTCTCTAGAATCATATAACCATCACAACTTAACGTAAATCCCCCTTTTAGGCTGTCATGGCTTCTGCAACCACCGGGTAAAATCAATGGTAACAACGTGCTGCAACATCTTGATCGGTTCAGCAGCATCGAATCACTGGCATTACCTGAAGGTATAGATCGTACCATTCACCAGAACCGGTTGCTGAAACTGGCGCGGGAAGGGCGAAAGATGTGACGGTAAATATCCTTCTCTGACCATAAGTCGTCTGGAGAAACTGGAGGAACCACCATCGTTGTATCGTCTCAACAGTCAGGTAAGGCAGCTACTCCCGCCGGTAGATTTGACGGAATTGTTGCTTGAGATAGATGCCAGAACGGGATTTACACGTGAGTTTACGCATGTCAGTGAATCCGGGGCCCGGGCGCAGGATATGCATATCAGCCTGTGCGCGGTCCTGATGGCAGAGGCCTGCAATATCGGGCTGGAACCGCTGATAAAGCACAATATACCGGCGCTGACGCGCCACCGGCTCAACTGGGTGAAACAGAATTACCTCCGGGCAGAAACGATGGTCAGCGCCAATGCCCGCCTGGTTGATTTTCAGTCCACACTGGAGCTTGCTGGCCGCTGGGGTGGCGGCGAAGTGGCTTCAGCTGACGGCATGCGCTTTGTCACGCCGGTGAAAACGGTTAATTCCGGGCCTAACAGAAAATATTTTGGTTCCGGGCGTGGCATCACCTGTTACGACTTCGTCTCTGATCAGTACTCTGAGTTCGCGTCCATCAGGGCTGGCACAGGCGATCATAGAAGTGGGACGAGTCAACAAGACGCTGTACCTTCTAAATTATATTGATGATTTAGATTATCGTAGGCTGATCCTGACGCAGCTAAACCGGGGAGAAGGCCGCCATGCTGTGGCGAGGGCGATCTGCTACGGGCAGCGCGGTGAGATCAGAAAACGCTATCGTGAAGGTCAGGAAGATCAACTGGATGCTCTGACCTGGTCACTAACGCAGTCGTACTGTGGAACACACTTTATATGCAGGAAGCCCTGAGCTGGATGCGCAGTAATGGAGAAAAAACTGGTGATGAAGATATCGCCCGGTTATCCCCACTGATGCACGAGCATATCAATATGCTGGGGCATTATACGTTCACGCTACCGGAGGATATTTTGAAGGGAGAACTGAGAGCATTAATTTTCAATTTAAACAATGAATTACCTTCTTAGCGTTTGTTTTCGTTCCATTGGCCCTCAAACCCCTATAAAGTTTACTTATATCGACAAGCCAATGAAGCGATAATGTCGGTTCTGCGATGCTTGAGTCTTGGGTACGCCAGCTCAGACGAAAGCGCCAGGGTATTACGCCTTCTGCTACCCCATTACCCCAGAGCAGCAGCGTATCCGCGAGCTGGAAAAATAGATTAGCCACAAATGGCGGTGATTCAAACCGCCACGATTTAAACAATCATTCCGTTACTGAAATCATTATTTCTATGGTTTCAGATTTAAATTGTCTATTAATAGGGATGCTATCATGGAAAATTATTTCAGCAGTCAGATCATAGTTGCCAGGAGGTAATTCAATTTCTGGTGTTAAACGCCAACTGCCGTCAGGGGCAACTTCAGTTCTGCCTAGTTCATTTCCTCGTCCATCACTAATTAAAACCATCGGTTTATATGATGGGTGATAATAAGCGCTGCCATAAAATTCAGGTAGAGGGTTATGAAGCATCTCACCCCATAAGGGATAAATTATATCTGGCGCTGCATATAAAACATCGCTTTTGTCAATTGTAGGAGCAGCAACTTTTTGTTCTACAGTAAGTGTAAATCTGGGTTTTCCGTCATCATAATATCCTTCTTGAACAAAACCATATCTAGGTCTTCCTCCTTCATATAGCCAATTCCCCCCATTATCCACATCAGCAATTTTCTCACCCATGCCGTTCGGATGTCTAGTCCAAATAGTAGCTTGAGCACCAGGAGTGCCCCGCCCTGAAACGTTGAACATTGATGTACCATTCCACACGGCTCTGTAGATGTTCATATACCCTTCACCTGGGGGAGAAATTCCATCTTTTACACTAAGCTTTATATCATACCGAGTATTGTCCTTTGCCTCTATCTTTGTATCAACTAATATATTAGTAATGGTTTGACTTGTAATGCTCACTGAGCCTGTACTGGTGTTATAAGTAAAAATAATCTGACCACTTGCCACCAACGCATTGGTTTTTATATAAAAAATATCAATCCCGCAATTAATGTCAATGGTATTGCCTTTACCCGTTAAAAGACTGTAACGAGCATCCTGATCAGATATATCCGGAGATTCAGAAACAGGTGAGACTGTACCCAACCCGGCCGCTGCGAATCTTCCTTTATAACGTCCTGGTTCATTATTTTCATTGAGCACATCATCAACTAACCGAAGAGCTATAGACCAATCAGGAAGTTCATCTCCTCCACCATCACTTCCCGCAGGAGCAATCCAAAATTTTGAAAGCCCTCCCATTTCAGAGATGTCAGGATGATCACCTTGCTTATATACTTTATATATTCCCGTACCATAAGAGTGTTGATAGCAGTGAACATTTACATTACCAATGACTCTAAGTGATAAGTATTTGTCGTTAAAATTATCTCCTTGCCAAAAGGTGACATCATTATAAACATTGTAAAATTCACCAGCACCACCAAAGTTCTTTGACCGATAAAACGCAACTTCGTTTGCTAAGCTTTGAGTGTTTTCTTTACTTTCTTTTTTCATAGCTAAACACCTTATATTTGATGGGTTGTCAATGGTTGCTTGCTGATCACAATTATACCGAAGTAAAGATTAGACCAAATTTAGCCATTTGCAATTCCCCCCCCCAAAAAAAAGTGAACAATTTCCATCATCCAATGATAAATCTCAGGACGTGGTTTCTAAGCGACATTTCGTTCAAAATAGGGGCGTTTTTCAAAAAAATGTTATGATTTGGTGGCGATTTTCCTTTTAAATGTTGATTAACGACCATCTATTGCGAAATATATTAACATTTAAAATTATAGCAATTTCTATGTCAGATTAAGACGGTCGCGGGCTGTTCGCAAGCGGGTTTGCCCACGGCGGTCGTACTGCTGGGTGGTGGTGACGCTGGCATGACCCATCGCATCCCTGACCGTAATCAGGTCTTCACCATTATCCAGCATGGCCGTGGCAAAGGTTCGCCTCAAATCGTGCGGCGCACACTTCGCAATGCCGGCCTGCCGCTGGCGCACCTGCAGGACATGGTACACCGCCTGGTCGGTAAGCCGGTCGTTCGTCAGGGTGTCAAAGCGGCGGATACGGGTGAACAGCGGCCCGTCTTTTTCCCCCCGAATCTCTTCAACCCACCTCTGCAGACGCTGCCAGGTGCCGGCCGGCATATAGGCCAGTCTTTCCTTGTTCCCTTTACCCAGTACCCTGAGTGCCCGCTCATCGGTGACAATGTCACGCAAATCCAGCCCCACGGCTTCCGAGCGGCGCAGGCCGCAGCCGAGAATGACGGCCAGCATCGCCGCATCGCGGATGCCGATACTGGAATTATCGGCCTCGCAGACAGCGAACAGAGAACGGATCTCCTCCGGCGGCAGGGCCCGGCCGCGCGGAAGACGGCTGCCGCGCAGGTTACGCACCGCCCGGATGTGCTGGAAGCTCTCCACGTCCATCAGCCTGAGCATCCAGGCTTCCTTTGCCACGCCTTTCAGCGCCGAAAGGTAGGTGTTGACGGTGGCGGTGGCCCGGCCGGTGTCGCGCAGCAGCTCGGTCACGGCCATCACGTGATGACGGCGCAGGCTGCCCCAGCTGCAGGTATCGAGTGATGCGGCGCCGAGCATGCCGGCGACAATGCCCAGGAACGAGGCCATGGTCTGCCGGCTGCGGGGGGAGTTCAGGGAAAGCAGGTAGGCCCGGGCGGGACTGACCGGGCCTTCGCCGCCAGCCAGCGCCGGGAGGACATCCGCTTCCGGTGGAATGACCGCCGGAGGCGGGAGCAGCTCGGGTTCATCATCAGGCATCAGGCTCATCCGGGGCTCCGTCCGGGCCGGAAAGGGGCCGGCGCGCTGCGTAAAAAATCGTGGTAGTGATACCGTCAGAGCGTACCGCAGAAAGTCTGCTTTTTCAAAGGTACATTTTAGTTAGTAGATTAAACACTATGAGCTGTCCATTGTGCGGGGACCCCAATCCTCATTTTTACTTGAGCCGTTTGTCGTGAACCAGCATTCTCCGTACAGGTGATAGCATCCAAACCAAGCATGCAAAACTCTGCGATGTAATTATGTCGATGCCTTTCTACGCAGTTTTAGATCTGGATTGACGAAACAAGCGAATTACTTGAATTAAAGGATGAAATTGATGTGGAACATTTGGATGATGCTATTGCTTCATCACCTTGATTTTCAGATTATTATTATTCATGCTTCGGATGAGATCAGTAATTCAGTAAGCACCATTATTTAATTTACCAATAGAGTGTATTCAGATTATTTATGGTATCTTTTTGCGGTGATTAAGATGAAGCGGTAAATATATTCAGAAAAAAAACCAATAAAATATAACTCATCTAATTAAAGTGTTTTTTATTAAAGATGATAATGCCAAGATATGGCTATGCTTGCATAAGTTTTTTTGAGATAAAAGACATAACCCTTGCAAAGGCTCATATAAAATAAGGACTATTTTATTAATTTTACATTAACACTTTCCATTTTTAGGTTATGGACGAATTTTCCTAAAAAATGCTATTTACGGTTTACCTTAACTTCAAATACTCTATCATCTGTATTTGCCAACTAGGCGAGTGGTTCTGCATGTAGCAATGTGATGTGTATATTGAAATGTTTGACTTTGTCATGGTGAATATTGCTTCGGGTTTAAGTCCATGATGGGGACTCCTTGAGATGTCCATTGCAAATATTCACCCTTTTTTAGTAGGATTTTGTGGAGGGGATAAGAAAATGGAGCATTCCATGGTGTGCTAGTGCTGGTGTTAACATTTGCAAAGCCGATGAGCTCGCCCTGTATTGAGTCATGAACTGACAGCCGGGAAAGACCGGCACTTGTTTGAAGTGGTAGAAGAGAGGGGTTGTTTACATACAACTTATAAAATTGTTTCTTCCTGCGAGTGATGTATAGTCTCGGACATTATTCTGAAAGTAACTAAATACTCTCATTATTGAATAATAATATCATGGGATATTTTTATTTGTTCAATGTTTTTTTGCCAAAAATGTAATTAAATGAATTTGGTATTAGCACTATTCCACGGAGATCAGTATGCATTCAGAAAAGCCAAGATTTGTTTCATGGTCCTTCCTGTTGCTCGCAATAATTGCTGAGGTAATAGGTACATCTTTTATGACACTCGCAGCACGCGACGGAGGCGGATATGGCTATATAATAATGGCAATGGCCTTGGCTGTTTCTTACTATTTTCTTGCTCTTTCTATTCGTAGAATTGGCGTCGGGGTAGCCTATGCGCTATGGGAAGGTGTTGGCCTAGTCTTGTTATCAATTATTGGGGTCTATATTTTTAGAGATGTGCTAAGCCTTACGGAATTTATAGGCATAGCAATCGCTATCATTGGAATTACTTGCGTTACCCTGGGGGAGGACAATAAATCATGACGTATGCAGCTATTGGTTTTGTTGTTCTTTCTGCTATTATTGATATTATCGCTAATATGATGATAGTTCGATCGAAAGGATTCAAGCACTTCAAATGGGGTATTGGGGCAATTGTACTTGTCTGGATTGCTTTTGCGCTGTTGGGACAGGCGGTGAAAACGATGGATCTAGCAGTGGCATATGCAATGTGGGGGGCTATAGGCGTTACCGGCACAGCAGCCCTTGGCCGTATCTTTTTTGGTCATAAACTTATGCCTCTGGGTTGGTTTGGAATTGCCGCGATCACAGTAGCTGTAATAATTCTTTCTGTCTAGAAATGCTGGCTATAGGTGATTATTTCTTGTAACCGCCAAATAGTTGGGAACGGTATCTGGCATTGTTCGCAATGCACCGGCTAGTCAGGATATCCGCGATATCCTGACTAGCCGGTGCCCTTATTTCCTAAGTGTGGTGCGGGATAAGAATTTGTATCTATGGAAATAAATTTATATGGATTACCTTAAATAAGGTCTGTTTTAATCAACATGCTAAATATCTATATTGATTTTATTATACACGAGCCAAAGAAGCAACTCTTTCGTATTCGGCAACGATAGTTTTCGCATAGCATTACGTTTATGTTGGCTTACTGACTTAACATGTAATCCTATATTTTTGGCGATCTCAGACGAACTAAAACCTTCTGAAAGCTTGTATAAAATTTGTTTCTCGCGTCGAGTAAGTATAATTCTGCAAACGATGCATGTTTTTTTTGATTCTTTCTCCATTAATATTCTCTCCAGAAGAAGAGTGAACCCATCAGCGGTGTCATTTTTAAAAAATATGTTTTTACATGTGCATTCTCGATGATTGCTTTTACCTTTTTTTTCTCACTTATTATAATTTCCAGCTTCCTTTTTTTAGGGTGGGTATTTTTTCAGACCTTATTAAAAGATCTATTTTTTCAGAAGGGTAAAAAAATACGCTCTGTTTATTTTTATAAAAATACATCCTCAAGTTAAACTTTAGTCCAATCGTAAAGTAAACATCATTCTCTTCTATTAATACATTCACTGTACTAGGTGAATTAATTAAGTCATTATTATTCATAATTTATGGCTTATAGATTAAATCAATGATTTTGTCTGGTTTTGCATCCATAAATGTTGAGGGGCATGACGAACTAATAGTTTTAAAAATCCAAGCTCAATGTTTTTTGTCTACACTGACATGTGATATATTTAAAATCCGCAGCATGCCAACAACGTGATTAGTTTGCGGGGGATCCAGAGACCTGCTTTGACCATGAGTGAACGGACAGTCTCTTTGGACAGGTGAACATCGTGCAGTTCTGCGAGTTTCTCGCACGCCAGCGTAGGCCCAAAGTCGGTATAGCGTTCGCGGATAATATTGAGTGCGTACTGGGCAAGACCATCAGGTAGTTGGTTATTGCTGGGTTTTCCACGACGGCGGTTTGCCATACCCAGTGGGCCAGATTCACGGTAACACGACAGAAGGCGTCGACACTGACGATCGGAAATACCAAGGCGCTGCGCGGCCATCAGTGTGGTCAGACGCCGGTCGACAACGTCCTGAATGATTTTGAGTCGGTTAACTTCGTCCAAAGTGAAAAACTCCGCTGCGTGTGCCGTCATCAGAATCCCTCGATGGTGAATCTACGTGACGGACATCTTAACTTAGCTCAGAGCGGACATTACAACTTTGCTGTTACAACATTGGTGCGCATAACAAAGATTATGTTAAATTAATTCATTATAATGCATAATATCAATGACTTAGTGTGATTTGCACCCCTTTCTTGCAAATGAATCTATTACGGCAGCTTGAGAAACAGAGTCTGTTCCTGAGTTTGCGATGCCTTAAACCATGATGAAGATAAAACCCTCTTGCTTTTTCTGTCAGCGCATGAACCATAGGTTGATGCCAGGTGCTATACGATCAGCCAGTAACTAGTCGTCCTCAGTGTTTCTCGCGCCATCAGAGGAAACGCAAATTTTGTTTAGGAAGTGCGGGCTTGGTAGATATTATATTTTGCACTGGGATTTCTAAAATAAGGCCAACACAGCCAATGGCTCTAAAGTTGTATTTATTTATCAAAGAGGTTGATATCACATCCCATGTTGAGAGAACCTTCTCTGCATTTTCAGAAACGAGTTGGCTTTGAGCGTCGCGTACCGCATGAAAGAGATATAGCCCCCTTTTCACCAAAGAATTAAAATTCCGATCAGAAAGTTTCTTTTCATCGCCTAAGGTAACACTTCAAATTCTTCTAGGGATCATTTCTTTCCTCGGTTTATTCCAAGTTTATATGTTGTTGGAGATTGAAAAAACGCTCTCGGTGCTGTGGTTATTATCACGGCTTACCAATAATGATCGAGATCCCAGTACCATGCCAGCCAAGAGTTGATTTTAATTCAGCAATGTTGTCAAGGTCTTTCCCATAGCCAGGATCCATTACTGAACCATCGGGGCGTAACATGACATAGTGCATTTGCAGACCCATTGTCGGACGAAAAGCAAGTATTTTTAATTCCCGTTCATATGGTTTCAGTTTATTTTGGCTGTGTGAAGTGTTAACTTCCGTTAGTGCATTTAACGCTCTGAGAGATGTCAGCTCACGCCGGTTAATTATTTTTTGAAAGGCAACAGTCCATGATTTTTGAATCACCACAGAGGCGTGGAGACCTAATCTTCGTGCTGTCTTTACTATACCGGAAGGCATGCTTATCCCCCATGAGTTTGGGTCTGAGCCCTTTTTCCCTGTGATTTCTTGATAGATGTCTTGCTCGCAAATTTTAAGCAGGTTGAGCCTATACCCGGTTTTTATTTCTTCGATGCCCAACTCTTTTGCCGCACAAAGTAGTACTGTGGCTCCACAAGAATAGGAGAAATTTTGTTGATAGCGTAATTTATTCATCCGGTTTTATACCCATACTGATGTAGATGTAGATGTAGATGTAGATGTAGATGTAGATTAACAGAAAGGGGAATGGGGACGATCAGAGAATATGACACCTTCTGCATGGCGGAGGAAGGTAAGTTGACAGATAAGGACTAC
>NZ_JAAVXA010000028.1:0-12877 GCF_012241585.1 Pantoea sp. LS15 | reverse complement strand
TGCTATGAAGTGTGGTGGTACAGCACGAAAGTGGGGGTGATCGACCTGAGGAAACAGTCGATCACCATGGGTAAAGGATGTTAAAAAGTGTTCACTATGTCCCCGAACACCTGTCTACCATGTCCCCGGACTGTACACCCGGCGGGAGAGGGAATTAAACATTATGGCATTGCCGGTGGGGTAATCCCGAAGTGATTCCACGCCCGCACCGTGGCCATGCGTCCACGCGGGGTACGTTGCAGGAAGCCCTGCTGGATCAAATACGGTTCGAGCACATCTTCAATTGTCTCGCGCTCTTCCCCGATTGCCGCCGCCAGGTTATCCAGCCCCACTGGCCCGCCAAAGAATTTGTCCAGCACCGCCAGTAGCAGCTTGCGATCCATGTAGTCAAAACCTTCAGCATCGACATTCAGCATATCCAGCGCCTGAGCAGCAATCTCGGCGGAAATGGAACCATCATGCTTCACTTCGGCAAAGTCACGCACGCGGCGCAGCAGGCGGTTAGCGATACGCGGTGTCCCGCGCGAGCGCTTCGCCACTTCAAACGCGCCCTCTTCGCTCATCTCCAGCCCCATAAAGCGGGCGCTACGCCCAACGATGTGCTGAAGGTCCGCCACCTGGTAAAACTCCAGGCGCTGCACAATCCCGAAACGGTCTCGCAGCGGTGAGGTCAACGATCCGGCGCGGGTTGTTGCGCCAATCAGGGTAAACGGTGGCAGATCGATCTTGATAGAGCGCGCTGCCGGGCCTTCACCGATCATGATATCCAGTTGGTAATCTTCCATCGCCGGATAGAGCACCTCTTCTACCACCGGCGACAGGCGGTGAATCTCATCGATAAACAGCACATCATGTGGTTCAAGGTTGGTTAGCATCGCTGCCAGATCGCCGGCTTTCTCCAGCACCGGGCCGGAGGTAGTACGCAGGTTGACGCCCATTTCATTGGCGACGATATTCGCCAGTGTGGTTTTCCCCAGTCCCGGAGGACCAAAAATCAGCAGGTGATCGAGCGCATCGCCACGCAGTTTTGCCGCCTGGATGAAAATCTCCATCTGAGAACGTACCTGCGGCTGGCCGATGTACTCATCAAGCAGTTTCGGGCGGATCGCACGATCCACCACGTCTTCAGCCTGAAGGGAGCCTGCCGATACCAGGCGATCTGCTTCAATCATCCTTTACCTCACAATGCAGCGCGCAGCGCTTCACGAATCAGGGTTTCACTGCTGGCGTCCGGTTTGGCGATTTTACTCACCATACGGCTGGCCTCCTGAGGTTTATAGCCCAGTGCCACCAGTGCAGCAACTGCTTCCTGCTCGGCATCATCATCCGTCGCTGGCGCACCAGGCGAGGTCAGCACGAGGTCAGCCGCCGGGGTAAAGAGATCACCATGCAGCCCTTTAAAGCGGTCTTTCATTTCGACAATCAGGCGCTCGGCGGTTTTCTTACCAATGCCCGGAAGCTTAATCAACGCTGCGGGATCTTCGCGCTCAACGGCATTTACGAACTGCTGGGCTGACATACCGGAGAGAATTGCCAGCGCCAGCTTCGGCCCGACGCCGTTGGTTTTAATCAGCTCGCGGAACAGGGTACGTTCCTGTTTGTTGTTGAAGCCGTACAGCAGTTGAGCATCTTCACGCACCACAAACTGAGTAAAGACAATCGCCTCTTTACCCGCGTCCGGCAGCTCGTAGAAGCAGGTCATCGGCATATGGACTTCATAGCCCACGCCACCCACTTCCAGCAGCACTAACGGGGGTTGTTTTTCAATGATGATGCCTCTGAGTCTGCCTATCACGTGACGCTCCTGCGTTCTGGAAAAATTAACTGCCGACATAATAAAAAAAGGCTGGATAAACATCCAGCCTGATTTTTCATTATCGTAACCTGCCTCGCGCCAGATTGAGCCTCGACTCGCTCATTTGCATCGCGTTCTGGCTGACATGACAGTGGGTAATCGCGATAGCCAGCGCATCCGCTGCGTCAGCCTGCGGGTTCGCGGGGAGCTTCAACAAGGTGCGCACCATATGTTGCACCTGGCTTTTCTCCGCGCTGCCAATCCCCACCACCGTCTGCTTGACCTGCCTTGCCGCGTATTCGAACACTGGTAAATCCTGGTTTACGGCAGCAACAATGGCCACACCGCGCGCCTGACCGAGTTTTAATGCCGAATCAGCGTTTTTGGCCATAAAGACCTGTTCGATGGCGAAATAGTCTGGCTGGAACTGGGTGATAATTTCTGTCACACCTGCGTAGATCAGTTTCAGGCGTGACGGCAGATCATCCACTTTGGTGCGAATACACCCGCTGCCGAGGTAGGTTAGCTGGCGTCCCACCTGACGGATAACGCCATAGCCGGTGACGCGTGAGCCGGGGTCAATCCCAAGGATAATCGACATCACGCGTCTCCCGTTAACGGTTTACACGCTCTCATCAGAGAGTCGCTGCAACCTCATCAGAGATTTCACCGTTGTGATACACTTCCTGCACGTCGTCGCAGTCTTCGAGCATATCGATCAGACGCAGCAGTTTCGGTGCAGTTTCCGCATCCATGTCCGCTTTGGTTGACGGGATCATAGACACTTCAGCGTTGTCTGCTTTCAGACCTGCCGCTTCCAGCGCGTCACGTACCGCACCCATCTCTTCCCACGCGGTGTAGACGTCAATTGCGCCATCATCGAAGGTCACAACGTCTTCTGCACCAGCTTCCAGTGCCGCTTCCATGATCACATCTTCGTCGCCTTTCTCGAAGGAGATCACGCCTTTCTTGCTGAACAGATAAGAAACGGAACCGTCAGTACCCAGGTTACCACCGGTTTTGGTGAACGCGTGACGCACTTCGGCTACGGTACGGTTACGGTTGTCGGACAGACACTCAACCATGACCGCAGTACCGCCAGGGCCGTAACCTTCATAAATGATGGTTTCCATGTTCGCGTCTTCATCACCGCCCACGCCACGTGCGATTGCACGGTTCAGGGTGTCACGCGTCATGTTATTAGACAGCGCTTTATCAACCGCCGCGCGCAGACGCGGGTTAGAAGCCGGATCGCCACCGCCCAGACGTGCCGCTGTTACCAGCTCACGAATGATTTTGGTAAAGATTTTACCGCGTTTGGCATCCTGCGCCGCTTTACGGTGTTTGGTGTTGGCCCACTTACTATGACCTGCCATAAAAATATCCTCAAAGAGCGCGCCTTTTCAGGCTGCGTTAATTACAAATTCTTCAATCGCCTGCCGGTTGCTCCACGACTTGGTCAGAGCGGCGGCATCCGCCGCATTCACCCAGCGGTAGGTCAGGTGTTCGGTAAACACAACCTCACGTTCGTGGGGAAGTGCGAGACAGAACCACGATTCCGTATTCCGCTCGGTACCCGGCGCATAGCGATGACGTAAATGGCTAAAAATTTCAAACTCCACCGTGCGCTGACAGTCCTTCAGGGTCAGTTGCTCGTTGGCAACATCAATGGTGACCTCTTCCTTTACTTCACGCGCGGCGGCCTGCAGCGCGGTCTCCCCCTCTTCCAGACTGCCAGTTACCGACTGCCAGAAATCAGGGTCATCGCGCCGCTGCAACATCAGCACCCGCTTCGTGTCTTCTGCATAGATGACCACCAGGACCGAAACGGGAAGCTTATATGTCATATCAGTTTTTCTCTTCCTTCTTCACCACTTCAATGCCCAGCTCGGCCAGAGAGGCCGGGTTAGCAAAACTTGGTGCTTCGGTCATCAGACACGCCGCGGCAGTGGTTTTCGGGAAGGCAATAACATCACGAATGTTATCGGTACCGGTCAGCAGCATGGTCAGACGGTCAAGACCGAAGGCCAGACCCGCATGCGGAGGTGTACCGTATTTCAGGGCGTCCAGCAGGAAGCCGAATTTCTCGCGTTGCTCCTGCTCATTGATGCCCAGAATACCGAACACGGTCTGCTGCATGTCACCGCTATGAATACGCACGGAACCACCGCCCACTTCGTAGCCGTTGATGACCATATCGTAGGCGTTCGCCACCGCGTCTTCCGGTGCGGCTTTCAACTCTGCGGCCGTCATGTCTTTCGGCGAGGTGAACGGGTGGTGCATTGCAGTCAGGCCGCCTTCACCGTCGTCTTCAAACATTGGGAAGTCGATAACCCACAGCGGTGCCCATTTGTTCTCGTCGGTCAGGTTCAGGTCTTTACCAAGTTTCAGACGCAGTGCGCCCATCGCATCGGCAACCACTTTCTTGTTGTCCGCGCCGAAGAAGATCATGTCGCCGTCCTGTGCGCCAGTGCGCTCAAGGATCGCTTCCACGATGTCCGCGTTCAGGAACTTCGCGACCGGGCTGGTAATACCTTCCAGACCTTTTGCACGCTCGGTGACTTTAATATAGGCCAGACCTTTCGCGCCGTAGATCTTGATGAAGTTACCGTAGTCGTCAATCTGCTTACGGCTCAGTGCCGCACCGCCAGGTACACGCAGCGCAGCTACGCGACCTTTGGCGTCGTTAGCCGGGCCAGCAAATACCGCGAACTCAACGGATTTAACCAAATCAGCAACGTCCACCAGCTCCATCGGGTTACGCAGGTCAGGTTTGTCAGA
The DNA here is from genome assembly GCF_012241585.1 of Pantoea sp. LS15. Lineage (NCBI taxonomy): Bacteria > Pseudomonadati > Pseudomonadota > Gammaproteobacteria > Enterobacterales > Erwiniaceae > Pantoea > Pantoea sp. LS15. Next base: position 8,301 of record NZ_JAAVXA010000028.1, on the reverse strand, counting down.
ACCGTAGCGACGCTCGGCTTCAGCGAAGGTCATAATTGGGAAATCGCCCAGTTCAACGCCTTTCACGTCGTTCCACAGGCTACGCACCAGAGCTTCCATCACTTCACGCACCTGCTCAGCGGTCATGAAGGAGGTTTCCACATCGATCTGAGTAAATTCTGGCTGGCGGTCAGCACGCAGGTCTTCGTCACGGAAGCATTTTACGATCTGATAGTAGCGATCGAAGCCGGACATCATCAGCAACTGTTTGAACAGCTGTGGAGACTGTGGCAGCGCGTAGAATTTACCTTTATGCACGCGGGATGGGACCAGGTAATCGCGCGCGCCTTCCGGCGTGGCTTTGGTCAGCATCGGGGTTTCGATATCCAGGAAACCGTGGTCATCCATAAAGCGACGCACCAGACTGGTGATTTTCGCGCGGGTTTTCAGGCGCTGTGCCATTTCCGGGCGACGCAGATCCAGATAGCGGTACTTCAGACGCGCTTCTTCAGTGTTGACGTGGTTAGAGTCCAGCGGCAACGCTTCAGCACGGTTAATGATCACCAGATCGGACGCCAGCACTTCAATTGCGCCGGTCGCCATGTCTGCGTTGACGTTTTTCTCGTCACGCGCACGAACAGTGCCGGTGACCTGAATGCAGAACTCATTACGCAACTCAGAAGCCAGTTTCAACGCATCTGCGCGATCCGGATCGAAGAACACCTGAACGATACCTTCGCGGTCACGCATATCAATGAAGATAAGGCTACCAAGATCACGACGGCGGTTGACCCAACCACACAGGGTTACCTGCTGTCCAACGTGGGACTGACGCAGCTGCCCGCAATATTCTGTACGCATGAGATATCCCTTAATTAGCCGCAGGCTAAATGTCGCCTGGTATGCAGGCTACTATGTCGCAGCTTTCTGTATGTCACAACTGGATGAAAAAAGGCGGCTATTATACTGGAAATTCCGCCGGACGATAAGAGCGAACCACGGTCTGACGGTCGTTTGCTGCACTCTTATTGCGCATTCTCACAAAAATTAACAAAATTATCCGACCGGTAACAGGCCATCACGTCGTATGGTGTAGCGGAAGTGATTAATTTAACTGGAGTGACTATGTTAACACTCGATACCAGCAAAACCGCGCTTGTCGTCATTGATTTACAGGAAGGTATCCTGCCCTTTGCCGGAGGCCCCCACACCGCAAATGATGTGGTCAGCCGCGCCGCTCGCCTGGCGGAAAAATGCCGCACAAGCGGAGCGCCTGTTGTCATGGTGCGCGTCGGCTGGTCCGCCGATTTTGCCGAAGCCTTAAAACAGCCCGTCGATGCGCAGATTGCGGCGCATTCGCTACCGGAAAACTGGTGGACGTATCCGGTCTCACTCGGCAAACGTGACAGTGATATCGAAGTGACTAAACGCCAGTGGGGCGCGTTTTACGGTACCGATCTGGAGCTGCAGCTGCGCCGTCGCGGAATCGACACCATCATTCTTTGTGGCATTTCCACCAACATCGGTGTGGAATCTACCGCCCGCAACGCGTGGGAACTGGGCTTTAACCTTGTGATTGCCGAAGATGCCTGCAGCGCGGCCTCCGCGGAACAGCACCAGGGTAGTATGACTCACATCTTCCCGCGCATTGGCCGTGTGCGCAGCACTGACGAGATTTTAAACGCGTTATGATGTATGTGGGTCTGCCCCAATGGTCGCACCCGAAATGGGTGCGCCTTGGCATCACCAGCCTTGAGGAGTATGCCCGACACTTCAATTGCGTCGAGGGTAACACCACGCTGTATGCACTACCCAAAGCAGAGATTGTTGAACGCTGGCGTGAGCAAACAACCGATGATTTCCGCTTCTGCTTTAAGTTTCCGGCAACCATCTCCCATAACGCGGCCCTGCGTCACTGCGATGATTTGACCACCGAGTTCTTGAGCAGAATGTCGCCGCTGGCAAACCGCATAGGTCAGTACTGGCTGCAGCTTCCCGCCGTCTTTGGCCCACGCGATCTGCCCGCGCTCTGGCAGTTTCTGGATACACTGCCCAGGGAATTTACCTATGGCGTAGAAGTCAGGCATCCTGCATTTTTTGCCAAAGGTGAAGAAGAGAAAGCGCTCAATCGCGGTCTGCTTGAGCGCTCAGTCAACCGTGTGATCCTTGACAGCCGTCCGGTACATAGCGCCATTCCACATAGCGAAGCCATCATTGATGCGCAGCGCAAAAAGCCCAAAGTGCCTGTTCATGCCATCGTGACGGCTAACCACCCTATGGTCAGGTTTATCGGCAGCGATAACATGCAGCAAAATCAGGAGATGTTCGCCGTCTGGCTGCAAAAATTAGCGACGTGGGAACAGACCACCACGCCATATCTCTTCCTGCACACTCCGGATATCGCACAGGCACCTGAACTGGTCGATGCTCTCTGGCAGGCCTTGCAGGCTGCGGTACCGTCCGTGGGCAGCGCCCCCGTCATCCCACAACAATCTTCTCTTTTCTGATATCACCCCCTATCATAGTAAAGTGCCATCTGCCAAAAAACAGGGAGTTTGTATGGTCAGCGCGCTGTATGCGGTGTTAGGTGCATTGCTACTGATTAAGTTTTCATTTGATGTTGTGCGCCTCAGAATGCAGTACCGCGTCTCTTACGGTGACGGCGGTTTTTCCGAGCTACAAAGCGCTATCCGCATTCACGGCAATGCGGTCGAATACATCCCGGTGGCGTTAATTTTGCTGCTGTTTATGGAGATGAATGGCGCAGAAACCTGGATGGTGCATATCTGTGGCCTGCTTCTGCTTGCCGGCCGGCTAATGCATTATTACGGTTTTCACCACCGTCTGTTTCGCTGGCGTCGTTCCGGCATGAGTGCGACGTGGTGTTCACTTTTGCTGATGGTGCTGGCTAACCTTTGGTATATGCCGTGGGAGTTGGTTTTCTCCTTCCATTAGCGCACAATACGCCACTTTATTTTTCCCGGATTTTTTACGTTATGTCAGATCGCGACACGCTTTTTTCCGCGCCTATCGCCAGCCTGGGCGACTGGACCTTCGATGAACGGGTAGCCGAAGTCTTCCCGGATATGATCCAGCGCTCTGTTCCCGGTTATTCCAATATTGTCTCTATGATCGGCATGCTGGCTGAGCGCTTCGTTCAACCCGGCACGAAGGTCTATGACCTGGGCTGTTCGCTTGGCGCGGCAACGCTGTCGGTACGTCGTAACGTTCACCACGAAGGCTGCCGGATCATTGCCGTGGATAATTCCCCGGCCATGGTTGAACGCTGCCGTCGCCATATTGATGCTTACAAAGCCCCTACCCCGGTGGACGTCGTGGAGGGTGACATCCGTGAGATTGAGATCAATAACGCGTCGATGGTGGTACTGAATTTTACCCTGCAGTTCCTGGTGCCCGAAGACCGTCAGCTACTGCTGGACAAAATTTATCAGGGTCTGAACCCTGGCGGCGCGCTGGTCCTTTCCGAAAAATTCAGCTTTGAAGACGCCGAGGTTGGCGAGTTGCTGTTCAATATGCACCACGATTTCAAACGTGCGAACGGTTACAGTGAGCTGGAGATCAGTCAGAAACGCAGCATGCTCGAAAATGTCATGCTGACGGACTCTGTAGAGACCCATAAAGCGCGTCTGCGTCAGGCAGGATTTGAACATAGTGAACTGTGGTTCCAGTGTTTCAACTTTGGTTCCCTGGTGGCACTGAAAGCGGGAGTTCCTGCATGATCGAGTTCGGTAACTTCTATCAGTTGATTGCGAAAAACCACCTTTCCCACTGGCTGGAAACCCTGCCGGCTCAGATTGCCACCTGGCAGCGAGATCAACAGCACGGCCTGTTAAAGCAGTGGTCAAATGCAGTGGAGTTTCTGCCTGAACTGACACCTCACCGTCTGGATCTGCTGCATAGCGTGACGGCAGAAAGCGAAGAGCCTCTTTCTGCCGGGCAGACTAACCGCATCGAAACGTTGATGCGAAACCTGATGCCATGGCGAAAAGGACCGTTTTCACTATACGGTGTGAACATCAATACCGAATGGCGTTCAGACTGGAAATGGGATCGCGTTCTGCCACACCTGTCCGATCTGACCGGGCGTACCATTCTGGATGTGGGCTGCGGCAGTGGTTATCACATGTGGCGCATGATTGGCGCAGGGGCACATCTGGCAGTGGGTATTGACCCGATGCAGCTGTTCCTGTGCCAGTTTGAAGCAGTGCGTAAATTGCTGGGTAACGACCAGCGTGCACACCTGTTGCCGTTGGGCATTGAGCAACTGCCGGCCCTGAAAGCCTTTGATACCGTGTTTTCCATGGGCGTGCTGTACCACCGCCGTTCCCCACTGGAGCATCTATGGCAGCTTAAAGATCAACTGGTCAGCGGCGGCGAACTGGTGCTGGAAACGCTGGTTATCGAAGGCGATGAGAATGCGGTTCTGGTGCCGGGTGACCGTTACGCGCAAATGCGTAATGTCTACTTCATCCCTTCCGCACTGGCACTGAAAAACTGGCTTGAGAAGTGCGGGTTTGTGGATGTACGAATTGCAGATGTCTGCGTGACGTCTATCGAAGAACAGCGCCGCACCGACTGGATGATTACCGAATCGCTGGAGCAATTCCTCGACCCGGCCGATCACAGCAAAACCGTTGAAGGCTATCCTGCGCCGATGCGTGCGGTGTTGATTGCCACAAAGCCGTAGCCTTAGCCGGTCTACTCCTGCCTTTGCCGGACCTGGCGCAGGAGAAAAAAAGGCCCCTGTTGAAATTGCAGGGGCCTGGTACAAGCAAGCATCATATTGGGCGACATGATGCGCGGTAAAAATCGGTACGTTGCTACACGTGATGACGCTCAATCAGCGACTTCATTTCCGCAACCGACTCTCCCTCTACACCGTAGCGTGAATACTCATCCGCTTCAGCATCTGTCGACATTGACAACCCTGTATTGCGATAACGCATGGGAGACGGCATCCACTTGCCTGCCGAGCTGTGAAGCTCCTCTACCCCGGCGTTTAAAAACCGTTCCAGATTGCTGGCACGGACACCCGCACCCGCCATTATTATTGGAACACCAGAATGGGCTTTTAGTTCCGTAATTAATTGCAGACCTTTTTCCGCAGAGGACTGCTGCCCCGATGTCAGAATGCGCGCCACACCCAGTTCGGCAAGCGTATCAAATGCTTGCAAAGGGTCTTTGCACATATCAAATGCACGATGAAAAGTCACTGCCATCCCTTTTGCAGCATCCATGACCTGGCGCATACGTGGCATATCAACCTGACCGTCTTCATCAAGCAACCCGATAACCAGCCCGGGGAATCCCAGTTCGCGAACCAGAGTGATATCTTCAAGCATGGCACTGAACTCGCCCGACGTGTAACAAAAATCGCCGCCGCGAGGACGAATAATCGGGTGAACGGGAATGGTGACGGCCTGACGGGCAGACTTCAACATGCCGTAGGATGGCGTCAACCCGCCCTCTTTGGGTGCCGCACACAGTTCGATGCGGTCAGCACCGTGTTTTTGCGCAGTCACGGCACACTCCACGCTGTAACAACAAATCTCCAGCAGCGCCATTTAATCCTCCTGAAATCCCACCAAACGAATCATCATGACACGCCGCCAATTTTTAGTCCCGGCGTTAACTCACAACTCTCACGCTTCACTGGCAACAATCTGCTCAATGGTCCACGGATGAAATTTTACTGTGACCTGTCCGTCCGTGACGGCCAGCGTCGGGTTAGGTAAACGCTCACGTTCGCCTTTCGGTGAACTCGTTTTGACAAAAATCCCCGGTTTGCTTAGACCCTCGTCAGATAACAGAGACAGTGCGCGCGCGTTCAGTGTTTCTGGCTCCCCCAGCAGGACAATTTCGATATGCTCCCAGCCTTCGTGCGGATAACGTTTTTCACCCGGCCACGGCAGTTCGATAACGGTGAATTCCCAGTGCGCTACCTTCACGGGTTCATGCAGCTTAAACAGGCAAATGGGGCGGCCATTAATGATGTTCTCAGAGAGCAGCTCACCGCACTGTTCAAAACCGCGACGCCAGCGCTCGGCGGTCGCATTTTGATGGCAGCGCAAAGAGATGTGATCCGCCTCAAGCGGTGCGATATCCAGACCAAGGCGGGTGGCAAGTTCTGTGAACGCCTGGGTGAAGCGCGGTAAATCTGCGGAAATATCATGCAGTTCGTCAATGGATTGCCAGTTCGCCATAAGTCAGTCTCTTTTCGTGTCGCAAAGCCGCTAATTTACTCTGTTGCCCTGTTTTGACCAACCGCAGAATCAGGCTTTTTATGACTGCATGATTATGCACGCCGTCTTAGTCTGGATTCTGAACAATCTTCGGCCCGCGCAATGCTGACGCCAGAAGGCATTTGCAGTATACTCCCGCCCTAAATTCTATAACTGGCGCGGGTGGTTGTGAGCCCGCATCAAAAAAGTAAGGTATCCAGGTGAATATTCAGGCTCTTCTCTCCGAAAAAGTCAGTCAGGCACTGATTGCCGCAGGTGCGCCTGCGGATTGCGAACCACAGGTTCGTCAGTCAGCAAAAGTACAGTTTGGCGACTATCAGGCTAATGGCGTGATGGCAGTGGCTAAAAAACTGGGCATGCCGCCGCGACAACTCGCTGAGCAGGTACTGACACATCTGGATCTCACCGGTATTGCCAGCAAAACCGAAATTGCGGGTCCGGGCTTTATCAATATCTTCCTGGAACCAGCTTTCCTGGCAAGCCACGTTGACGCGGCGCTGAAATCTGACCGTCTGGGTGTCTCCCGGCCGGAAGCGCAGACCGTCGTGATCGACTACTCTGCGCCGAACGTGGCAAAAGAGATGCACGTGGGTCATCTGCGCTCCACCATCATTGGTGATGCTGCCGTGCGTACCCTCGAATTCCTCGGTCACAAGGTGATCCGCGCGAACCACGTGGGCGACTGGGGTACTCAGTTCGGTATGCTGATTGCTTACCTGGAAAAACAGCAGCAGGAAAACGCGGGTGAAATGGCACTGGCAGATCTCGAAGGGTTCTATCGCGAAGCCAAAAAACACTACGATGAAGATGAAGCTTTTGCCGAACGCGCGCGCAGCTACGTGGTAAAACTGCAGGGCGGCGACCAGTACTTCCTCGAGATGTGGCGCAAGCTGGTTGACATTACTATGTCTCAGAACCAACTCACCTATAACCGTCTGAACGTCACCCTCACCCGTGACGATGTGATGGGTGAAAGTCTCTATAACCCAATGCTGCCGGGCATTGTGGCTGACCTGAAGGCCAAAAATCTGGCAGTTGAGAGCGAAGGCGCAACGGTCGTGTTCCTTGATGAGTACAAGAACAAGGAAGGTGAACCGATGGGCGTGATCATCCAGAAAAAGGATGGCGGCTATCTCTACACCACTACCGATATTGCCTGTGCGAAATACCGTTACGAAACGCTGCATGCCGACCGCGTGCTGTACTACATCGACTCCCGTCAGCATCAGCACCTGATGCAGGCCTGGACCATCGTGCGTAAAGCTGGTTACGTGCCAGATTGCGTTCCGCTGGAACACCATATGTTCGGCATGATGCTCGGTAAAGACGGCAAGCCGTTCAAAACCCGTGCGGGCGGTACCGTGAAGCTGTCCGATCTGCTGGACGAAGCGCTGGAACGCGCCCGTCGCCTGGTGGCGGAGAAGAACCCGGATATGCCTGCCGATGAGCTGGAAAAACTGGCGAATGCCGTGGGTATCGGTGCGGTAAAATACGCGGACCTTTCCAAGAACCGTACCACCGACTATATCTTCGACTGGGATAACATGCTGGCGTTTGAAGGCAACACGGCACCGTACATGCAGTATGCCTACACCCGTGTGCTCTCTGTGTTCCGTAAAGCCAATATCGACGAAAGCGTGCTGGCGAATGCTGCCGTGACCATCACTGAAGATCGCGAAGCGCAGCTGGCAGCGCGTCTGCTGCAGTTTGAAGAGACATTGACGGTTGTGGCGCGTGATGGGACACCGCACGTGATGTGTGCTTACCTGTACGATCTGGCAGGCCTGTTCTCCGGCTTCTACGAGCACTGCCCTATCCTGTCTGCGGAAAGCGACGCGGTACGTAACAGCCGCCTGAAGCTGGCGCAGCTCACGGCGAAGACCCTGAAACTGGGTCTGGATACCCTGGGTATCGAAACCGTAGAACGTATGTAATAAATATCCTCCGGCATAGCCGGAGGTTTTTCATATGCGCCTGTAAGGCTTTGTTACCAGCCGCGCCCTACCAGGCGCATCGCAATCTGACATTTGCATCTATGGATTACTTACGGCCCGTAAAC
>NZ_JAAVXA010000027.1:13158-13311 GCF_012241585.1 Pantoea sp. LS15 | reverse complement strand
CCTGCCGCCAGCGTTCAATCTGAGCCATGATCAAACTCTTCAATTTAAAAGTTTGATGCTCAATGAATTAAACTTCGTAATGAATTACGTGTTCACTCGTTGAGACTTGGTATTCATTTATCGTCCGGGGACGTTAAGAATCCATGTCACTTT
>NZ_JAAVXA010000027.1:0-13116 GCF_012241585.1 Pantoea sp. LS15 | reverse complement strand
TGCAACGCGGCTTTCAGCTCACCGTTGCGAGGTGGCGTATATTACGCTTTCCTCTTTCAGAGTCAACCCGTTATTTCAGGATTTTTTCTCTTCAACCGACCGGGTTGTTTGTGAAGTGATTCACATCCGCCGTGTCGATGGAGGCGCATTATAGGGAGCCGCCGAGGAATGACAAGCGGAAAAATGCATTTTTATTTCAACCGCTCACCTTTTCACCAAAAAGGCTATTTTTGGTGCTTTTTGATCTCTTTTGGCAGCTCAGCCAGGCTATTAATCACCCAATCTGCTGCATTCTCTGCTTCTGGCGTCACTGGCTTACCGGTGCGTACTAATATTTTGGTGCCTACGCCAGCCGCGGTTGCCGCCTGCATATCTTCCAGTTTATCGCCCACCATATAAGAAGCAGCCATATCAATGTGCAAAAACTCCTGCGCAGAGATAAACATGCCAGGGTGAGGCTTACGACAGTCGCAGGTCTGGCGATACTCTTCGACGGTACCTTGCGAATGATGCGGACAATAATAGATACCGTCGAGATCAACACCGCGATCGGCCAGCGACCAATCCATCCATTCTGTCAGCGTTTCAAACTGCGCTTCGGTAAATTTACCGCGAGCAATACCAGACTGGTTGGTGACAACCACCAATGCATAGCCCATCTCTTTCAGCTGACGCATTGCATCTATTACGCCTTCGATAAACTCGAACTCATCAATCTCATGGACATAACCGTGATCTACATTAATAGTGCCATCACGATCGAGGAAAATTGCGGGTACTGATTTTGCCACCGGTTTGCTCCTGAAAAAGGCATGTCCGGCTAGTATCTCATGAATCGCAGCGCAATAAAGTGCTCATCGTACAGAGTTGGATTGATTTAGACGTCTGGATGCCTTAACATCCATTTTGTTTACGGTCATCACCCGTATCTGGCAGAAGAAAATGCCACGGCTAACTTACATACGATAAAAATAATCTAATGATTAAACTTTCCAATATCACCAAAGTGTTCCAGCAGGGGAACCGAACCATTCAGGCGCTGAACAACGTCAGCCTGCATGTACCTGCTGGTCAAATTTATGGCGTCATTGGCGCATCAGGTGCGGGTAAAAGTACGCTGATTCGTTGTGTTAACCTGCTTGAGCGCCCAACTCAGGGCAGCGTAGAAGTTGGCGGACAAGAACTTACCGCCTTATCGGAGAAAGAACTCACCAAAGCGCGACGTCAGATTGGCATGATCTTCCAGCACTTTAACCTGCTGGCATCCCGCACCGTTTTCGGCAACGTCGCCCTGCCACTTGAGCTGGATAACACGCCAAAAGAAGAAGTGAAGCGTCGCGTCATCGAACTGCTCGACCTCGTGGGTCTGGGCGACAAGCATGATAGCTACCCGGCCAATCTGTCCGGTGGGCAAAAACAACGTGTGGCCATTGCCCGTGCGCTGGCCAGTAATCCAAAAGTACTGCTGTGTGATGAAGCCACCAGCGCATTGGATCCCGCCACTACACGTTCAATTCTGGAACTGCTGAAAGACATTAACCGTCGTCTGGGCCTGACAATTCTCCTTATTACGCATGAAATGGACGTGGTGAAACGCATCTGTGACTGCGTCGCAGTGATCAGCAACGGCGAACTGATTGAGCAGGATACGGTAAGTGAAGTGTTCTCTCATCCGAAGACGCCGCTGGCACAGCAATTCATCCAGTCCACACTGCATCTGGATATTCCGGAAGATTATCTGGAACGCTTAAAAACAGAACCGACGGCAGATAGCGTCCCGATGCTGCGCATGGAGTTTACGGGTCAATCTGTCGATGCTCCCCTGCTTTCCGAAACTGCGCGTCGCTTTAACGTGAACAATAACATCATCAGCGCGCAGATGGATTACGCCGGTGGTGTGAAATTCGGCATCATGCTGACGGAAATGCATGGGACACAAGAGGAAACCCAGGCGGCAATTGCCTGGTTGCAAGAACATCACGTAAAAGTAGAGGTACTGGGTTATGTCTGAGCCGATGATGTGGCTGCTGGTTCGCGGCGTTTGGGAAACGCTGGCAATGACCTTTGTATCTGGCTTCTTTGGGTTTGTGATTGGTCTCCCGGTCGGCGTGCTGTTGTATGTGACACGTCCGGGGCAAATCATTGAGAACGCGAAGCTATACCGCACGCTCTCTGCGCTGGTGAATATCTTCCGTTCTATCCCGTTCATTATTCTGCTGGTATGGATGATTCCATTCACCCGCGTGATTGTCGGTACCTCTATCGGTCTGCAGGCTGCCATCGTTCCCCTGACTGTCGGCGCTGCGCCGTTTATCGCGCGTATGGTTGAAAACGCCCTGCTTGAAATCCCGACAGGTTTGATTGAAGCCTCCCGCGCAATGGGTGCCACACCGATGCAGATCGTACGCAAGGTTCTGCTGCCGGAAGCACTGCCAGGCCTGGTCAACGCGGCAACCATTACGCTTATCACCCTGGTGGGTTATTCCGCGATGGGTGGTGCAGTTGGCGCTGGCGGTTTAGGTCAAATTGGTTATCAGTACGGCTATATTGGATATAACGCTACCGTGATGAATACCGTTCTGGTATTGCTGGTTGTGTTGGTTTACTTAATCCAGTTCTCTGGCGATCGCATCGTCCGGGCTGTTACGCACAAATAACGTTACACACAACACAAACTCTACGAGTTAAGGATAAAACATGGCGTTTAAATTAAAGACCTTTGCAGCAGTAGGCGCGCTAATCGGCTCTCTGGCACTGGTGGGTTGCGGTCAGGACGAAAAAGATCCAAACCACATTAAAGTGGGCGTTATCGTGGGTGCAGAACAACAGGTTGCTGAAGTCGCGCAGAAAGTAGCAAAAGAGAAATATGGCCTCGACGTTGAGCTGGTGACCTTCAACGATTACGTTCTTCCGAACGAAGCGCTGAGCAAAGGCGATATCGACGCTAACGCCTTCCAGCATAAACCGTACCTGGATCAGCAGATCAAAGATCGTGGCTATAAACTGGTAGCTGTGGGTAACACCTTCGTTTATCCAATTGCGGGTTACTCCAAGAAAATTAAATCACTGGACGAACTGCAGCCAGGCTCTCAGGTAGCGGTACCTAACGACCCAACCAACCTTGGACGCTCTCTCCTGCTGTTGCAGAAAGTGGGTCTGATCAAACTGAAAGACGGTGTTGGCCTGCTGCCGACCGTTCTTGACGTGACCGAGAACCCGAAAAATCTGAAAATTGTTGAGCTGGAAGCACCACAGCTGCCACGCTCTCTCGACGATGCGCAGATTGCACTGGCTGTTATCAACACGACCTACGCCAGCCAGATTGGCCTGACACCAGCGAAAGACGGTATCTTCGTTGAAGATAAAGACTCCCCGTACGTTAACCTGATCGTGACTCGCGAAGACAACAAAGACGCGGAAAACGTGAAGAAGTTCGTTCAGGCCTATCAGTCTGATGAAGTTTACCAGGAAGCGAACAAAGTGTTTAACGGCGGCGCTGTTAAAGGCTGGTAATCTCACCTCAGTGTAATATCATCAGGACGGGCTTATGCCCGTCTTGTCATTTGTGCAGTCAACTGATTCAATATCTGACGTTTTGATTATCCATTGAGGAACTATTATGCGTGCTTTACCGATCTGTCTTTTAGCACTCATGTTGAGCGGCTGTTCTATGCTAAGCAGATCTCCCGTTGAACCTGTTCAAAGCACGGCAACCCCGCCAAAAACAGAGCCTGCGAAACCGAAAGTGGTTCGTCCTGCACCGGTTCGCATTATCACTAAAGCTGATGAGCTCGTCGGTAAACCGTTCCGCGAACTGGGTGAAGTGAGCGGTGAATCCTGCCAGGCGACCAACCAGGACTCTCCACCGAATATCCCTACAGCACGTAAACGCATGCAGATTAATGCCGCAAAAATGAAAGCGAACGCTGTTCTGCTGCACAGTTGCGAAGTGACCAGCGGCACACCGGGCTGCTATCGTCAGGCCGTATGCATCGGTTCTGCGCTGAATATTACGGCGAAATGAGTGTATTTCAGTTCGAGCAGATAGGCGTTATCCACTCGCCTTATAAAGAGAAGTTCGCCGTACCTCGCCAGCCGGGTCTCGTCACCAGCGGAAGTGGCGAACTTCACCTGATTGCTCCTTACAATCAAGCCGATGCGGTACGCGGACTCGACGCATTCAGCCATTTATGGGTGGTCTTCGTGTTTCACCAGACGATGGAAGGTGGCTGGCGTCCTACTGTGCGCCCTCCCCGGCTTGGTGGAAATGCGAGAATGGGTGTATTTGCGACTCGCTCAACCTTCCGTCCAAACCCGGTTGGAATGTCGCTGGTCGAACTGAAAGGTATACGTTGCCAGAAGGACCAGGTGATACTGGAGTTAGGCAGTCTTGATCTTGTGGATGGCACACCGGTCATCGACATCAAACCCTATTTGCCTTTCGCCGAAGCTCTCCCGGATGCGCGCGCAAGTTATGCTCAGGATGCCCCACAGGCGGACATGCCGGTATATTTTACGCCTGAGATAGCAACGCAACTGAGCCAACTGGAGAAACACTATCCTCGTTTGCAGAATTTCATCAGCGAAGTTCTGGCACAGGATCCCCGTCCCGCTTATCGCAAAGAAGAGGAAGCCGGGAAAACTTACGCTGTCTGGCTGCTGGATTTTAACGTTCGCTGGCGCGTCACAAAGGCAGGTTTTGAAGTGTTTGCCCTGGAACCCAGGTAATTTTAATCTCCTCTCTTTTGGCATCTTTGCCACACTGGTAAACTAAACCACTTTTTTTGTGTCAGGTTGACCTTTCAGCCTGTCTCACTAGTCGAAACGGAACCGTAACAACATGCGTACTAGCCAATATCTGCTCTCTACTCTGAAGGAGACGCCTGCCGACGCCGAAGTGATCAGCCATCAGCTGATGCTGCGCGCCGGGATGATCCGCAAGCTGGCCTCCGGGTTATACACCTGGCTGCCGACCGGCGTGCGCGTCCTGAAAAAAGTCGAAAACATCGTGCGTGAAGAGATGAACAACGCCGGTGCTATCGAGGTGTTAATGCCGGTTGTTCAGCCCTCTGAGCTGTGGCAAGAGAGTGGTCGCTGGGAGCAGTACGGTCCGGAACTGCTGCGTATTGCCGATCGCGGCGATCGTCCGTTTGTCCTCGGCCCAACGCATGAAGAAGTCATTACCGACCTGATCCGTAATGAGCTGAGTTCATACAAACAGTTGCCGCTGAACTTCTTCCAGATCCAGACAAAGTTCCGTGACGAAGTTCGCCCACGTTTCGGCGTCATGCGTTCTCGTGAATTCCTGATGAAAGATGCCTACTCTTTCCATACCTCTCAGGAATCTCTGCAAGAGACCTACGACAAAATGTACGAGGCTTACAGCAAAATCTTCTCCCGTATGGGCCTGGATTTCCGTGCTGTGCAGGCTGATACCGGTTCTATTGGCGGTAGCGCATCCCATGAGTTCCAGGTACTGGCGCAGAGCGGTGAAGACGATGTGATCTTCTCTGACTCCTCAGATTACGCGGCAAACATCGAATTTGCAGAAGCGCTGGCACCAAAAGAGCCACGTGCTGCTGCAACACAAGAGATGATACTGGTTGATACGCCAAACGCAAAAACCATTGCCGAGCTGGTTGAGCAGTTCAATCTGCCAATCGAAAAAACAGTGAAAACGCTGCTGGTGAAATCCACTGAAGGCAGTGCTTATCCGCTGGTTGCCCTGCTGGTACGTGGCGATCATGAGCTTAACGAAGTGAAAGCAGAGAAGCTGCCGCAGGTTGCCAGCCCGCTGACGTTCGCTACGGAAGCTGAAATCCGCGCTGTGGTCAATGCTGGTCCAGGCTCTCTGGGCCCGGTAAACATGCCTGTGCCTGTTGTTATTGACCGTACGGTAGCGGCAATGAGCGATTTCTCTGCAGGTGCCAACATCGACGGTAAACATTACTTCGGCATCAACTGGGATCGCGATGTGGCTACACCTGAAGTGGCTGACATCCGTAACGTCGTTGCTGGCGACCCAAGCCCGGACGGACAGGGTACGCTGATGATCAAACGCGGTATCGAAGTCGGTCACATCTTCCAGTTGGGTGATAAATACTCTCGTGCGATGAACGCTGCCGTTCAGGGCGAAGATGGTCGTAACCAGATCCTGACCATGGGTTGCTACGGTATCGGGGTAACACGTGTCGTGGCCGCAGCGATTGAGCAGAACTATGACGAGCGTGGCATCGTCTGGCCGGACAACATTGCACCATTCCAGGTCGCGATTCTGCCAATGAACATGCACAAGTCTTACCGTGTGCAGGAACTGGCTGAGAAGCTGTACGCTGAGCTGCGTGCTCTGGGTATCGAAGTGCTGATGGATGACCGTAAAGAGCGTCCAGGTGTGATGTTTGCTGATATGGAACTGATTGGTATCCCACATACCATCGTCATCGGCGACCGTAACCTCGATAGCGACGAAATTGAATACAAATACCGTCGTAACGGCGAGAAACAGATGATCAAGACCGGCGATATTCTTGATTACCTGGTGAAAGCCATTAAAGGTTAAGAAACAAAAAACCCCGCTCCGGCGGGGTTTTTTAATGGGGCTATATCGGCTTACTTGCTGTTGCAGTCTTTACCCGCGACAAACTTCGCGTCTTTATCTGCCACCAGCGTTTTCACCATCTCTCCGCTATCCGGATTTGGCTCCAGCGTAAAGTGACCGTCGACCGTCAGCAATACCGGCTTACTGTCATTTCCGCGCGCAACAGCGTAATCACGTTCTAGCTGTGCGTTGTTCGCCACGCTGACTTTCCTGCCGGTTGCACAGTCGGTAAAGATCGCCGCATCAGCCATATAGAAATACATACCCCGCATTGCCATCGGCGTGGCAGGCAGGGCCGCCTTTACCGGTGCCAGCGTGTAGTTGAACTGGGACTCAATCGGATTACCTTCACGGTCGAGCATCTCCATCCCCTCGCCTTTAGCGCGGAAATAGGTTTTCTCACCTGTGCTATCCGTCAGGACCAGCTTCTCAGCCGTACGCGCCCATGTCCCGTAAGTCGCAAAAGAAGACGGTTCTTTAGCGCCCTGATACCGCTGATTCATCACCCAGGTACCGTCTTTTTGCAGGAACAGAGACGTTTCAATGCCCTCACAGTCTGCGCAAGGCAATACGCCGCGCCAGCTCTGTTGCATGGGCTTTAACTCTTCATTCTGCGCGGGTTGCAAAACCTGCGTTTCAGAACGGTTGTTACACCCGAAAAGCGCAAACAGCGTACTCACTGCCAGCGCTGATAATAATGCTTTTTTCACAATGAATTCCTTCTGAAAATTGTGTTCCTTTTCGTCACTCCATGGGGCGACGAACTTTACCGCGTAGTGCTTTCACTGTGGATTTTTGGGCCTTCGACGACAGCCGACGCTCTTTCGATGCGCGAGTGGGCCGTGTTGCCCGACGGCTCTTTTGTACCGCGGTTAATTCTTTGATTACCGCCACCAGCCTGGCTATTGCCGCTTCCCGGTTCAATTCCTGGCTACGGTACTCCTGGGCTTTAATCACAATGACACCATCGCTGGTGATCAGGTGATGGCTGGCTGCAAGCAGACTTTCTTTATAATACTCTGGCAGGCTTGAGGCCCGAATGTCAAAACGCAAGTGGATAGCCGTGGAAGCTTTATTGACGTGCTGTCCACCTGCACCCTGAGCACGAATGGCGGTGATCTCCAGCTCATTGTCAGGAATGCTGACGTTTCGGGACAAGACGATCATGAGGCGGGTTGCCACGCCGTCAAATGAATTTCCAGATTATTCTGAGAATCAGAGAGCCAGATTGCGCCATCCTGAATCGTCGCCTGCAGGATCATGGTCCGGCTGGCAAACTCACTCAACTGCGCCAGTTGCTCATCATCCAGATACCAGACGGTAAGATTGGCAAACTGCCTGCATTTGCTCTTATTTTGCTGCCACCAGATCTCCGCAGCACGCTGATTATACGCAAATAATGCAACTTCAGCAGACTGAGTGCAGGCCTTTTTAATACGACGTTCATCCGGCAGACCAAGTTCAATCCACAGATCGATACCCAGATGATCATTGCGCAGCCAGGCTTCTGGCTCGTCCTCTGCACTTAAGCCTCGGGTAAATTGCAGTCGCTCGTCAGCATACTTAATCCACGCCAGCAGGCGCAGCATCATGCGTTCCTGGGTTTCTGAGGGGTGGCGTGCCAGAGTAAGCGACGCATCCAGGAACTGGTTGCGATCAAGATCGGCCACATTGACCACTGCTTTATAAATTGTCGCTTTCAGCGCCATGAGAGAACTCCATTCGAATCAGGCGCACATTGTAGCGAAAACAGCGGCAAAAGGCTGTTACGAGGTGATAAATACACCACTATCAAGGCTCTGATATTGCTTAAATGAGTATGGTATAGTCACCTTGCTAAACCGAGTTTATCTTCGTAGGCTTAATGATATCTCACAGTAAGTCAGTGCGCTGGCGGGAGGGGATGTGAATAATTATTGTGAGTTAATTCGCAAACGGTATGCGGAAATCGCCAGCGGGGATCTGGGGTATGTCCCGGACGCGTTGGGCTGTGTATTGAAAGTGCTTAATGAAGTGGCCTCTGATGAGAGCCTTTCAGAGTCGGTCAGGGAGAAAGCAGCGTATGCTGCGGCGAATTTACTGGTGAGCGATTATGTCGATGAATGATACTTATCAACCCATCAATTGTGATGACTATGACAACCTCGAACTCGCCTGCCAGCATCATTTAATACTGACGCTGGAGCTAAAAGATGGCGAAGTGTTGAAGGCGAAAGCTAGCGATCTGGTTTCGCGTAAGAATGTGGAATATCTGATCGTGGAAGATGCCGGTGCGACGCGTGAGTTGCGTCTGGACAAAATAGCCAGCTTCAGCCACCCGGAAATCGGCACTGTCGTGGTAAGCGAGTCCTAATCATACTAACGGGCAGTCAAACTGCCCGTTACGCTTTCAGCCATTCAAAACTGACACCCTCTTCTGCCCATCCCTCTTCCGTGATGAAAACCCCTGCAGCAGCAATCAGTGTTTCGCCGTAGAAAAGGAGTGGCGTTGTATCGCGCAGCCACGGTGGCACGTTACACTCCTGCCATATTTTCTTCAGCTTCCGCCCCCCGTTGCGCCCGACGATATGTAGCATGCCGCCAGCCTTAAAGCGCACGGTGATCTGTTCACCGGGCTCCGGTAGGCGCACATGGCCAGACGCTACCAGAGAGACTCGTCCTGCATCACAGGGTAATATCAGCGGTAATTCGGGTGACGCCCAGTTGAGTACGACATCGGTAAAAGAGGGGGTAGATTTTATCCACCAGAGCTTCCCTTTATAGCGCCTTACATCAAAACCATTCAGATGTACGCACGGGGACGCATCCTCCCGCGACTGAGCAACTTCGTCCCAGATACGGCTCAGCATTGCCCGCGATGGCATCGCTGCGCGATGAGTAGCCAGCCAGCGTCGTAGCAGTGCCGCCCGACGCATTGGGCTCATCGCTTCCAGCGGCGCGATCGCCAGTGCTCCGTCTTCAGAGATCAGTTCAGCAAGCTCCTCACTCAACAACTCATCAAGCAATGCTTCCTGTTCGGCGCACAGCATGGCGCTTCTTGCTGCCGCATCAGCAAAATGCGGCCAGCGCTCGCTCAACAGCGGAAGGATACGCAGACGCAGAAAATTACGGTCGTAGCTGTCATCCTGATTGCTCTCATCTTCAATCCAGCTCAACTGATATTCCCGTGCCCAGGCTTCCAGCGACGCGCGCGTCTCACCCAACAGCGGACGAAGTAATGTCGTCCCGGCAAATTCAGCTCGTTCGGGCATGGCAGAAAGCCCCGCAGGCCCGCTGCCCCGCTTAAGCGCCAGCAAAAAGGTTTCGCACTGGTCATCCAGATGCTGCGCCGTAACCAGCGCTTCGCCAGGCTGTAATACGCTGG
The DNA here is from genome assembly GCF_012241585.1 of Pantoea sp. LS15. Lineage (NCBI taxonomy): Bacteria > Pseudomonadati > Pseudomonadota > Gammaproteobacteria > Enterobacterales > Erwiniaceae > Pantoea > Pantoea sp. LS15. Next base: position 3,154 of record NZ_JAAVXA010000027.1, on the reverse strand, counting down.
TAAAAGCGGTATAACGCGCTTTACGCGCTTGTGCCTCAATCCCCAGCCCTTCATCCTGAAGCGTGACGCGTTCAGCGATGAACGGGATTGCCCACGCGGCACACAGCGCCTCGCAGTGTGCCACCCAGGTATCGGCATAAGAACTCAATCCGTGGTGGATATGTATCGCCCGAAGCTGAACATCAGGCTCCAGATCACGCCAGAGCTTCAAACGATGGAGCAGAACGGTAGAATCCAGGCCACCGCTAAACCCCACCAGCAGCTGGCGGTACGGTGAAACGGCTTGTGCGATAGCGGGTAAGGTCATAGGAGATTACACATAAAAAATGCCCGAACTGAGCGGGCATTATCACACAGGACAATCATTACTGCTGATAAAGCTCCAGCGGCAGGCCGTCCGGGTCGCTGAAAAAGGTGAAACGCTTGTCGGTGAATGGATCGACGCGTATCGCTTCGCACGCCACACCGTGCGCTTCCAGATGTTTTACTGCGCTGTCCAGGTCATCAACGCTGAAGGCAAGATGGCGCAGACCACAGGCTTCCGGGCGTGACGGGCGCGCAGGCGGGAAAGGAAAGGAGAACAGTTCAATCACGTATTGCCCGTTTAACGCGAGATCCCCCTTCCAGGAGTCACGCTCCTCGCGGTAGGCCTCGCTCAATAGCGTAAAGCCAAGGATATCGCAGTAGAAAGCCTTACTTTTCGCGTAATCGGTCGCAATGATCGCAATATGGTGAACCTGTTTTAAACCCAGCATAGCTTCTCCTTTTTATGATCCCTGAACGTTACAACCGAAAACCCACACCTGGCAAGTGGCCATCTTTATTTTAGGACTCGCACCCAGTAAACGCCGTTCTCATCGCGCTTCGCACCGTGAATATCCGTCTCAAATCCGGGATAGTGGCGCCCTACCGAACAGAGCATCAGCAGGAAATCGAGCACGGCCCGACTCTCCTCGGTGATCATCTCTCCTGGCATCAGGAGCGGGACACCCGGCGGATAAGGCAGGATCATATTGGCTGAAACGCGCCCGACCAGATTTTCCAGCTCAACGGTTTCGACCTCCCCTTTCACCTGGCGCTGCCATGCCTTGTGCGGGGTGAATTTCATCTCTGGCAACACATCAAACGCCTGCAGCATCAGACGCGGCAGATCGTGCTGCCGAATAAGCCGATGGATCCCCTGAGCGAGATCCTGAATACGCATATTGCGATAGAAGTCAGGATCCTCCGCATAGAGATCCGGCAGCATGTTTTTCACACGCAGGTTGAGATCATAAGCGCGCTTAAACTCCATCAGGCCGCGCAATAGCCCCATCGCCCGGGTTTTATCAATGCCAATGCTGAACAGGAAGAGCAGGTTATAAGGACCCGTTTTTTCAACCACCACACCCCGTTCATCAAGAAATTTCGCGACCAGCGCGGCCGGGATACCTTCATCGCTCATCTTGCCTTGTTCATCCATACCCGGCGTCAGGATCGTGACTTTTACCGGATCGAGAAACATATGATCGCTATCCGCTTCGCGGAAACCATGCCAGTTTTCACCGGGTGAGACGGGCCAGCATTCTGCTTCATCAATCTCTTCCGGTTGCCAGATATCGAAGAACCAGCCGTCAGCTTCATCTTTCAGCCGCTGAACTTCTTTGCGGAAATGTAGCGCACGCTCCACCGAGCGGTTGATCAGGCGTTTGCCCGGATTGCCACGCAGCATCGCCGCTGCCGTTTCAATGGAGGCCACCAGCGGATAACTCGGCGAGGTCGTGGTATGCATCATAAAGGCTTCGTTAAATGTCTCTTCGTCGTACTCGCCTTTTATGTGAATCAACGACGCCTGAGAAAACGCTGCCAGCATTTTGTGCGTCGACTGCGTTTCAAAAAATACTTTACCCGGCACACGTTCACCACTCATCCCGCTTTTCCCTGCGTAAATCGGGTGGAAATTGGTGTACGGCACCCAGGCGGAATCGAAATGGATCGAGGGAACGTCCAGCGCCTGTTTGATCCAATTGGTGTTGTACAGCAAACCGTCATAAGTGGAGTTGGTGATCACCGCGTGGACAGGCCAGCTTGCACCTGGAACAGCCCCGACCTTTCTTTCAATGGCTTCATGTGCAAACTCCCGGCGTGGAATACCGCCGAGGATACCGAGCGCGTTACGCGTAGGTGAGAGCCAGAGCGGAACGACGTCGCTCATCATGAGCAGGTGCGCCAGCGACTTATGGCAGTTCCGGTCAATCAACAAGGTGCTGCCAGACGGTGCGGCGTACATCCCGACAATTTTGTTCGAGGTCGAGGTGCCATTGGTCACCATATAGCTTTGCTCAGCGCCGAACGTGCGGGCAATGTACTCTTCGGCTTCCAGATGCGGGCCAGTATGGTCAAGCAGAGATCCCAGCTCTGTGACCGAAATCGACACGTCCGCTTTTAACGTATTGCCACCAAAGAAATCATAGAACAGGCAGCCCACCGGACTTTTTTGATACGCCGTTCCCGCCATATGTCCGGGTGTACAGAAGGTATATTTGCCCTCTTTCACATAGGTAAACAGCGCACGGGTAAACGGTGGCGTGATGTTATCGAGATATTCACGTGTGTACTGCTGAATACGGGTCGCAATATCGTCCGCGACGCCAAGCGAATATTCAAAGAACCAGAGCGCCATACGCATATCATGGGCGCTGACGTCCATCGTTGAGTGGGTATTGATAAACGCGTACAGCGGGAGATATTCGTTCAGCTTGTTGATATCGCTGCACAGCTCGAGGTCGTACTCATCCCAGTCGAAGATTACCCCACAGATACGCGGGTTGTGCTCAATAAATTTCAGCAGATCGGCGCTATTGTGTGGCCAGATCAGCTGATACCCGCGCGACTGCAGGGTTTGTTCCAGCTCCTTGATGGGCTCGTCTTTATAAAAGACGCCGTGCGGCCCCATAATGGCAATAATGTTCACGGTTTACCTCCTTGAAAAATATTAGCTAAGCATAGTTAAGGTAAACGGCAGGTATAAAAAAAGCCGCAACATTGTGAAGTGAACCCCGAAAGTTGGACATCCAATGATTAGGGGTTTTGCGTTTCAATGGGCAGAAAAAAATATTCATCTGAATTCAAGCAGAAAGTTGTTCTCCACTATCTGAACAGTGGTGACGGTGCA
>NZ_JAAVXA010000026.1:118-22913 GCF_012241585.1 Pantoea sp. LS15 | reverse complement strand
TGCTATGAAGTGTGGTGGTACAGCACGAAAGTGGGGGTGATCGACCTGAGGAAACAGTCGATCACCATGGGTAAAGGATGTTAAAAAGTGTTCACTATGTCCCCGAACACCTGTCTACCATGTCCCCAGACTGTACACAGGGAGAGGGGATGTTTACGCATTACTGCCCCTGAGGAGTATCCGTCGTGTCCGGATGTAAATCATCAGTTGTCGTGGCCTGCACCGGCTGCGGCGCGGTAGCCATAATGGAATTCCAGGTCGACTGAAGTTCCTTCATGTCATATTCCGGCTCGCCTTTTGGCTGCAGCAGGATCAACGCCATTTCCTGCGACAGCTGCTGACGCAAGTCCTGATTTAACATATCGACGGTCAGATCGTTCAGGAAGTCCTGACGAAGCTTCTGGTACTGTTCCGGTGCAATATCCACCACCTGATTCTGCAGGGAGCGAATACGCTGGCTGATCAGAATATCGGTATCAGCGCGCGCGTAGGTCGCAAACAGCTTCTGCAACTCGAGTTTCTTCTGCGCCACGAGAGCGTTGAATTCCTCTTCGGACAGCCCCTCTTTGCGCACTTTCGCCAGCTCTTTCGCGACCACACCTAAATTCGCATTCAGCTTATCACCCGGTGATTCAACGTTAATGGCACACTGTGCGCGCTGGAACAGCACACGGCAGTCAAAACCAAGACCGATATTCTTCACACCGTTCTTATTGAGCGTCTGCTGAACGTGCCAGAACAACGCTTCACGCGCCAGATCCGCACGCCAGTAGCGCAGCAGCGCCGCGGACTCACGAATAGGCTGCCAGGCGTTATCCCACATGACGGAAAGTCGGTCCTGACGCACGGTGTCCGTCATAATGCTGACGGGCTCTGTACGCAGTGGAGAGAGCGTCGGGACGGGTGCAGGTGTTTCACGTTTACCTTTCAACTCGCCAAACGCTTTGTTGATTTGCTCAACCACCGCGCGGCTGTCCACGTTGCCCACCACAATCAGCGTCATCGCGTCCGGGGTGTACCAATTCTGGTAGAACGATTTTACCTGCTCAGCATCCACCGGTTGTTTCAATGTTTCGGCCGGGTCATGCCCAAGTAACGTGGAGCCTTTCAGGCGGTAACGCCACCAGCCCTCTTTGGTATCCACAGGCCAGGTCGCCACCATGTCACTGTTGCTCAGGGCATAGTTAACGGTATCCGGCGTAATCGCCAGATTGCCAGCGGCATCAGAGAGATACGTCAGGGCTTCTTTGAGCAAATCGTTACGGTTATTTGGCAGGCTCAGGTTAAACATGGTGTAGTCATACGAAACCACAGCCGGAGGAAGTGGGCGTTTCGGATCGATGGCCTGTTGCCAAAGCGAACGCACCTGAACCGCTTGCAGACTGCCGCTCTGAGTGAGTGCCAGCCGGGGAATAAAGTGGCTAAACCCAGTTTGCTGGGTGCTTTCCGTGAGAGAGCCGGTATTCACGGACAGACGGATTTCAATACGGTCGCTGGGACGTTGTGGGGTGGCTAAAACCTGCCACTGAAAACCGTTCGCTAATGTCCCTTGTTGCCAGGCCGGGTCTGGCTGGAGCGCATCTGCCTGCACATAACTGGCTGCTGCCATCATCAGCAAACCGCCGGTTAAGAGTCGAATTTTTGTGCCCTGCATGTGAACCCCTGATCAACATTCCTGGTTAAAAAAAGAGTGTCTCGCGACGCGCCTCACTCTTAAAGATGACGATGAAAATACGTCAATTAGACCGCGCGTTCGGCAAAACGTCACGGTCAGAAGTGAAATATACCCAAAAAAAATCTTGTCGAATTATGACAGGTATGAGCAGTTATTATGCGCAGGAGCCCGCATCCCGACAAGGGAATACGGGCATTTGTGACAAGTTTAAGATGTTAAGCCAGGATTTTTGCTGTCAGTTGAACGGTTATTCAGCGTGTCGTCGAGCTTTTTGTGATCCAGTTCTTTCACCAGTTTCGCCACCACTACCGTTGCTACGCCGTTACCCACCAGGTTGGTTAACGCACGCGCCTCAGACATGAAGCGGTCAATACCCAGAATCAACGCCAGACCCGCCACTGGCAGGTGACCCACTGCGGAAATGGTGGCCGCCAGCACGATAAAGCCACTGCCTGTCACGCCCGCCGCACCTTTAGAAGAGAGCAGGAGCACCACCAGCAGGGTAATCTGATGGAAAATATCCATATGACTGTTGGTCGCCTGAGCGATAAACACAGCCGCCATTGTCAGGTATATCGAGGTCCCATCAAGGTTGAAAGAGTAACCCGTCGGGATCACCAGCCCAACCACCGATTTGCGGCACCCCAGTTTCTCCATCTTATCGAGCATACGCGGCAGCGCCGACTCTGAAGAAGACGTCCCCAGTACAATCAGCAGCTCTTCACGGATGTAACGGATAAATTTGAAAATATTGAAACCTGTCGCACGGGCGATGGAGCCCAGTACCACAACCACGAAAAGGATACAGGTGATATAGAAGCAGATAATCAGCTGACCCAACTGCACCAGCGTACCGACGCCATATTTACCGATGGTAAAGGCCATCGCACCGAAAGCACCGATCGGCGCCAGGCGCATGATCATATTGATGATACCGAAGATCACCTGCGAGAAGCTTTCAATCACATTGAAAATCAGCTGACCTTTGCTACCCAGACGATGCAGGGCGAAGCCAAACATGACCGCAAACAGCAGCACCTGCAGGATGTTTCCGCTGGCGAACGCGCCGATGACACTGCCAGGTATTACGTCCAGCAGGAAGGCGACGACGCCCTGATCCTTCGCTTGATCGGCATAAACCGCGACCGCTTTGGCATCCAGTGTTGACGGGTCAACGTTCATACCCGCACCTGGCTGCACCACGTTAACGATGATAAGACCGATAATCAGCGCGAGGGTACTGACCACTTCGAAATACAGGAGTGCCACAGCGCCGGTGCGACCTACCGCTTTCATGCTTTCCATGCCCGCGATGCCCGTCACTACCGTACAGAAGATCACCGGGGCGATGACCATTTTGATGAGCTTAACGAACGCGTCGCCAAGCGGTTTCATTTGTGCGCCCAGTTCTGGGTAATAGTGACCCAGCAGAATACCGATGGCGATGGCTGTCAGGACCTGGAAATAAAGACTTTTGAAGAGTGAGGTTTTCATAGGGTGTCCTTGGGAAGAAAAACCACAGGTTTTGTAAGGTTATGGTTAACCTGCGGCTTTAAAATAACACCCACATAACAGGACAGAAATAAACTCAGTTCAAATTTGAAACACAAATGTTAAGAACTTTGAGCTGACTCGCACAAGCCAGCAACAAAATTACACTTTTGCGTTATTGTCAGGACCAGAAAGGTATCGTTGTTCAAAGACATCCGAAGGAACAGCACGGGCAAAAAGGAAGCCTTGTCCGCTCTCCACGCCCGCTTCTGCCAGCCAGGCGCGTTGCGCTTCGGTCTCAATCCCCTCGGCAATAAGATGCAGGTTCAGGCTGCGTGCCATCTGGATAATGGCCTGCACCATACTGCTGTCGTCCGGCAGGCCGTCGACAAACGCTTTGTCAATTTTGAGCACATCCACCGGAAGAGTTTTCATGTGCTGAAGCTGGCGTAACCCGGCGTACCCCATGCCAAAATCGTCCAGTGCAATGCGAATGCCAGCATTACGCAGCGGCTTCAGAATCGCCACCGCCTCATTAGGGTCGTCAATACGTCGGCTCTCGGTCACTTCCAGAGTTAACGTATCAGGCTTGATTCGGTAACGATGGATCAGCTCCAGCATCTCTGAAACCATGGCCGGGTGCATAAGCTGCAGGGCTGACAAATTGACCGACAACGGCAGCGTCACGCCCCGCTCCTGCCAGGCGGCTAGCTGACGACAGGACTCTTCAAGCACCCAGTAACCGACGGTGACCATCAGACCACAGGATTCGATGCGCTCAATCAGCCCCTCCGGCAACTCCCATGAGCCATCCGGCTGCTGTACACGCAGTAGCGCCTCAGCACTTTTCACTTCTCCCGTCAGTAAGTTCACCTGCGGCTGTAACCAGAGGGCAAACTGACGGTTATCCAGCGCGGTCAGGATATCGCTCTCTTCGGTCAGGCGCTGTTGCGCCTTTTCCATCTGTTCCGGGTCGAAGAACTGGATCTGATTTTTCCCTTTGCGCCGGGCGGTAAAAGCCGCCGAGAACGCGCGCCGATATAGCTGTTCCGCCGTCAAGTCGCCATAGTACATCGCGATGCCGATGCTGGCGCTCGGACGAAGCTGGATACCCTGAACAGGCAAGCGTTCATTAATGACAGTGAGTACTTGCTGACCTAATGTGATCGCATGCCAGGGCTCTTTCACACCGTTGGCAATAACAACCAGGTCATAACCGCTGACCTGAGTCAGTACCATCCGCGGGGCAAGCACAGACTTCACTTTTTCCACCAGCGTCAGGAGCAACATTTCGCGCTGGCTCTCCTTGAGCACGCCAGCTGTGTCCTGCAAGGTCTCGCAGGCGATGACCATCAGCGCCGTGGTTTGCTGGCGCGCAACGGTCTGCTCCAGCATCGCCATCAAAAAGGCTTTATTGGGAAGCTCGGACACCGGGAATCGAGTGGCGCTGTTGCTTAACTCATCCTGTTGACGCTGAATACGCTGCTGATTGAGGTTATAACTGCGCACCAGCATACCAATTTCATCGTCATGATGCAGACGCGGCAGCTCAAGCTGATGCCCCATCTGATCCTGCGGCGCAAGCGCATTCAGCTCGCGGGCGATACGGCGCAATGGATGTACAATCAGTCGGTTAATGCACCAGGTTAACGCCACGCTGAGGATCAGTGTCATAAGTAAGCAAGTGGTCACTAACGTAACCACCCAGCTCATGACGAACTTATACATGCGATAGGAATCCGCCTGTAACACCAGGTAGGCCAATGGCTGTGGATTAGCAGGCCGTTCAAGCGAATAAACCGGCAGTGAAATCTGCACCGGCAGTTCAAACAGGCGCATCACCATCATCGGGACGGGGCGTTCCGGGATAAAGCTCATCCGCAACGCCTGAAACTGGTTAGGCAGCACAACATCCGCCCGGCTTACGACACCAGCCGGCTGAATGCGTTTCAAAATGGTTTCCGCTTCGGGAATATCCCCTTTCAGGATAGAGGCAGAGAGTGGGCCTCGCACCGAGCGGGCGATACTTTCTAACTGCGAAGCCGTGTTATAGCGATTCTGCTGTACGGAATGAAACAGCAAAATTACGCAAAAGAGCAGGACAAACAGCATGGTGACGGCAGAAACCATCGCCATCTGCTTGATCGTTAAAGAACGGCTGACACGCAAAATGACTCTCCACAAAACTCGAAGCGCAGGGCGCACCAGGGTGTAAACCTGGCGCGCCTGAGTATACCCGATTGCTACGCTATTAAGAGAGACTTACAAATGGATTAAGGAAAATCCGATTACCAGTCCGCGTAAGGGATGAGCGGCTGCGGCGGTAAGTCCATATCACCCTGCCAGCCTGCAGCAGAGTAGCGTACATACAGCAACGCATGGCTTGGGGTATAGTCTTTCGCTTCCTGAATATCCACGCCCATGCCCACAAACCAGTTGGACGTTACACGACGTTCGATAATAGCCCGCGCGGTATAACCTGTGCCTGAGGAGCTGCTGCCGGTTTCCATCGCGCCCCGATCAGTATAGCGGCCTGGCTCATCGGTCGGGATCAGACTCTGGATCGGGTAGCGCAACTCGTCTTTGGTTTTTGAATGAGACCAGGATACCGAGCCACCCAACTCCCAGGACCAGTTCTCCGTGCGTTTACGCCAGGTCACTGGCAAAGCGAAGGAGACATACTCCTGCGGGCTATAGTAGCCGCCCTGACCCAGAGAATACCCGCTCAGATCTTTGTCGTAGTGCCACAACATGTTGGAGACGCCGACCGTCAGGCGCTCATTGTTTTTATTAATCAGCTTGTAGTAGTAACCCGTCATCCAGCGGACGCGCCAGTTATCTTCCACATTTTTACCCGTCAGCGTTTCTGCATTCAGGCTCGACCAGACACCGTTCGCCTCGCCTTTGTCATAGCTGACACTCACCCCACCACCCGTAGCGCGTACGCCACCCCAGGTTGTGCCGGTATTGGTGTCTTTTTGCCCGGCGAAGGCGAGCAGAGAGCTGGATATTGGTCGGCGGTGGGCGTTAACGGTATAGCCGATTGGCCCCAGATCGCTGCTGTAACTGATACCGCCGACCACGTCGACGACATCAAAGCCCATTGGCGTGGTACCAATATCCATCGCCCAGGTTTTATTCTGCCAGCCAACGGCGACGCTCGCGCCATTGTCTGACTGATGGGTGTTGCCGCTACACGGTGTCGCTGAACAGGTACCCCAGTTTGGATCGTACTTCCCGTCCTTCGTCTCAAACGATCCGGCGTCCATATTGACCAGGTCACTGCGGAAGAACATACGTCCATCAGAGAGCGGGGCATCAACCTGCAGCATGGTGGTGTGCGCTTTCAGGTCAGAATAACCACCCGTACCGCTGGAGCCCCAGTAATCATGTTGCAGCGTGACGTTAACATCCTGCTGGCGGTACAAATCACCGGCATCACTGCGCACCCCACGTTTCAGCCAGTCGTCTTTTTCATCATTACGCGTCAAACGGGTGAAGCTGTCGTTGTCGGTCGGGCGTGTCGTCGTGATGCCAGACGAGACCATAGCATCTTTATAGGTATCCAGCGCCTGCTGAGGTTGGCCGTTTTGTGCCTGGAAACGCGCAGCATCACGTAACACCAGCGCGTTCTCCATGGAACCGGGTTGCGATTTGGCCTGCGGGATGATTTTGTTGAATGTTTGTTCTGCGGCTGCGGAATCGCCCAGACCGGCCTGCGCCATCGCAATCCGCCGTTGCATATTGAGCGACAACGGCTGACCATTTTGCGCGGCTGGCAATTTAGCCAGTTCGGCGCGCGCGGCATCCTTGTCACCTTGTGCACTGTAAATTTCAGTCAGACCGAGGATCGCATCTTCGTTCTGCGGCTCACGCTGCAACACGGCACTGTAAGCCGTTTTTGCCTCATTAAGATCACCACGCTGCTGTGCCCAGTCTGCCAGAGTTAAGTCAATTCGAGTGGAGGTCGGTTGCTGGCGGAGGAGATTTTCTGCCTCCTGCTCTTTGCCGCTGTCGCGCAGACGGTTGGCGGTTTCCAGCACCTGGTTGCTTTGCAGGCGGTCGGCCAGCTCCTGAATGTTGCTATTCCACTGGTTACGCGGAAGCGTGTCCAGATGCGCCAGGGCAGCCCGGTCTTGATCGTTTCCGGAAAGATACAGCCCGGTGGCATACACCTGATCCGGGTCAGACGGTTTCTGGCTGGCAAGCTGACGCATCAGGGTATCCGCCTGGCTACGCTGGCCCGCGCTGTAGAGATCGCGCGACAGTCGGTATGTTATCCACACGTCGCCAGGAGAGAGTGCCAGACGGCGACGCTGAATTTCTGCTGCCTGAGCGTATTTGCCCTGATTTTCCAGCTGTTCTGCCTGGGCTGAAAGCTGCTCATTGGTCAGACTACGTTCAATATCATCAATGCTCCGGCGCTGGCTGGCAGACAGCGACTGGATAAACTGTGAAGCTTTCTCCGGAGACTGCGCGCGGTAAATATTGGCAAGACCACGAACCGCATTGCTGTTGCCGCTGTCCATACGCAACGCCTGGCGATAATAACGCTCTGCCGCGTCGTTATCTTTACGCGCTGCCGCGACATCTCCCAGCCCCAGCACAGCATAACTGTCGGTATTGTCGATATTGCGTGCCTGCTGATAGTAACGCTCTGCCTGCGCCGGGTTATTCGCCTTCAGCGCCGCATCCCCTTGCTGGATCAGCAGCCAGTAACGGTTAACTTTCAGCAAACTGTCCCATTTGCCCCGGTTATCACTCTGGGGATCGAGGGCAATCGCCTTTTCAAACTGTGCCACTGCGCGGGCGCGATCACCTTTCTGGGAATAAGCCTGCCCCAGGGCCCCCACCGCCTCACTGTCGGCATGGTTGGCGCTGACGGCTTTTTGCAGTTCAGCTACCGCCTTACCACCCTGTCCGGCATCCACTGCGGCCAGCCCTTCCGCTTTCGCACGGAACGCCGGGTCAGCAAGCTGTTTTTGTTGTGCTTCAAGCTGTGAGCGTGCCGCCGTGACATTATCACCGTCGCTGAACACGCTCAGATATTTTTGCAACGCGCTGACGCTGGCGCTGCTGGCAGGCTGGCCTTTTATCTGCTCATACCACAAATCTGACGCCTGATTGCGGCCATTGGTGGATTTAGCCATCTCCTGCAACACCGCAAAGCCTTCATCGCGCCGTCCACTCTGGAACAGAAGTTGAGACAGCGTTGCCTGCAGCTGTGTATTTCCGGGGTTGCTGGTATTTATTTTCTTGAGCTGGTTAATCGCTGCATTGCGGCGGGCAGGATCTTTCGCCACGACATTCCAGTATTCCGTCGCCAGGTCGCCACTCGGTGGGTTGCCGCCAAACAGCTTGTCATAGGCGGCAATCGCCTCCTGAGTGTGCCCCGTCGTAGCAAGTAATCTGGCCTGCTGTAGCTGCTGGCGACCATCAGGGGTGGAGAGCAACATCGTATTGCGTGATGACTGATACACACTGGAACCCGGCGCGATCCCTTTCAGTCGATCCAGCTCTTTTTGCGCACCAGCGGTATCACCCTGACGAAGCAGGTAACGAAAGCGTGCGGCGATGACGTCAGGGTTGTTCGGGTCAATCAACTCAAGACGATAAAGTGACTGTCGAACCAAATCCTCACGCTGAGTTGATTCACCCAACCGAACCTGTTCCAGCAGTTGTCTCTGCTGGGGAGAGTTAGCGGCCTGAGCCAACGGCATCAATGCCAGGCCAAGCGATAAACTGAGTAGACTTACTGTGAACTTGCGCATTCCTGGCCCCAATCCGGTATTAATTCACCTTTAGCGGTGAAGCGAAAACGATGCTGATCCCATCCTTGCCCAAAGAGAGTCAGTACGTAACTGTAATAGGCATTATTATCGGGAAAATGGTCTGCAACGCGCTGGCGCTGAACCGCCTGGGCATCACGCTGTTGTAAAAAAGGCAGCATCGCGGCAGAGAAACCGACCGGGCCCTTACCCGTGCGTTTTCCACTCGCCACATCCATTTTCTCCGGCGGCACACCGTGTTTCATTGTCATTGCCGCCATCGGCTGGAAGCGCGTCAGTAGCCGGGTTTTCTGGGGATCGTTATCACTCATCATCCCCACCCAGAGGTAGACGCGAATGGCGTCGTAGCCCCCTACCAGCGTCTTATCCTGTTGTAACCGCCAGCCTTTGTTTTTCTGGTACTGCACCCAGTCCGGCGAAAAACCTTTCGGCGCACTCTCCAGCAGCAAACGGAGATTGGTTTCACGAAGGGTCGTCCACGGAGCACCGAAGCGCGTGAAATAGCTCGCTAACTGCGGAGGTAAATAACTGGGGTTGAAGCGCCAGCTTTTCTCTTCGGCAAAACCCACTTTGCCGGGAAGCAGCATCGCGCCGAGACCGGGCACTTTTACCACTTCCTCGCTGACAATGCGTTTCAGCAGTGCCTTACCCGTGCGGGTATACTCCGGATGCTTCCACAACCGGCCCGCCTCAAGCAGCGACCATGCGATCCAGACATCGGCATCTGAGGCGGAATTGCTATCAATAACCGCCCAGTTTTCTTTGTCTTTCTGTCCCCATAGCCAGGCCGGCAGATGGTCACTGAGATTGCCACTGGCAAGGTTATCGCGCGTCCACGTCAGCAACTGGTCAAACGCTTTGCGATCATTCGCGGCCAGGGCAAAGAACAAGGCGTAGCTTTGTCCTTCCGACGTCGTAATTTTGCGCGTGTCACTGGGATCAATGACACGCCCGCTCTCACTGATGTAATCCTTTTTAAACTGCTCCCAGGCAGGCCAGGTACAGGCGGCGCGAAGAGGAAGCGCCGCCAGCATCAACGCTGCTAATGCACACCAGCGAAAGGCTTTCATCACATCTTACTCATCCGGATTAAGGCGACGACGACTGATGATACGCAGCAGACGCCACAGCACCCACGCCAGCAGTACCACACTGACTGCAGCCAGGATGGCGAGCAGAACCGGATGGTTAGCCAGCGCATACCACAGACGTTCGAACCACGGCAGATGGCCGACATAATACACATCGCCCACGCGCAGGCTGTTAACGCCAGACTCACGGATCACCGACACCGAACCAAACATCGCGGCACGTTTACCGCTGTCGTTCATCGCGGTATTGAGCAGTTCATACCCGCGCGGGCTGTCCGCAAGAAGAGCCACAACGCTACGTTGCTCGTTGTAAGGTGACTGGAAGCCCACCACTGCGGCCATGGCTCCCTGAGACGTTACGGCCGTCTGCACGCTGGCCTGGCGATCGTTAACATCCGGCATAATGCTCGGGAACTCGGTCTGGCGCATCGGGGTGTTAACCCATGACTGAGCCGCTTTCACCAGCAGATCGATACGTTTGTCATCCTTCAGCTTATCCGGGATGGTACCGATCACCATGATGTCAGCATCTTTGTTCTGGATCTGGCTACCATCATCAGTCAACGTGACGTTAATTGCCGGTAACCCTGTCTGTGCTCCTACGGTCGCCATGGTATCCAGCAGCGTTGTCACCTGCCCTTCATTTGGCGCTTTTGGCATAACGACAATGGATTCAGAGAGATCGGCCATACGGCTGAACGGGAAGCCCGCATTAGCAAATGCACGCAGATCTGGCATCGCCAGGAAGTGATAGTACTTCGAGAAGTCGATGGTCGACTCATCGCCAATCACGACGTGGTTCTGTACAGGCTGGAAGGTCACGCAGTTATCTATCGAACCGCCAGGCATCGGGTTCATGTACTGGAAATCAAAGCGTAACTGGTTCACCGCACCCAGCTTCAGCGCCGGGATAGAGACATCCGTTTTCCCGTCCAGCAGCCCCTGCAACACCGGCAGGCGAAGCATCAGTCGGCTATTATCCTGAGTGCTTTGCAGGCTAAAAGATTGCAGGAACTGGTTGTTCAGGCTGATATCCATGCGCGAGCTGTCTTTCGTTACCGGCGAGGTGTAACGATAGTTCAGATTGATATCAATCCCGTTGGTACGCAGCAGGTACAGATCCGGCGGCAGATTCAGTGACAGGCTAATTGGTGCAGGCTCAAGCCCGGTCGCCTGCAACTGCTCTTCATACGTTTTCAGTTCACCAAATGTCACTGCACGGTCAGTACGTACCCAGTTTGGCGCATCGTAAGGTTTACGCGCCAGCAGTGGCTTAACTTCATCCACAACGACACTGTTACCGCGGAACAGGACATTGCCCTGAGCAATCGCTTTTGCGGCCTGCACCAGATCTTTATCATCACGACCAAAGACCACCAGCAGCTTCACGTACGGGTTATCCGGGTGGCTTACCATTTCAATGGTTGGCGCTTTAACGTCTGGATGATCGCGAAGGAAGGCTGGTCGTTTGGCATTGGTCGCAAAGACGATCGCGTTTCTGTCCGGCATTTTATCGTACATCACCGGGAAGCTCTGGCCGCGCCAGCCGGAACGAGAACCAAACCAGGATGCCACAATCGTGGCCGCGAGTTGCTCAGTCACATCCGGGGACGAGGCGAAGACCATCGGCAGGGTTAGCGAACGGTTGTCACGCGGATCAAAGAACGGAATGGGGAACGCTGAGAGATCGTTTTTCAGCGCCAGTGACTGGTAGGTCATTTGCAGCGAGGAGTTGCGCCCTACATCCATCCACAGTGTGTTGCTGGCCGGGTTTTCACAGACATCACGGTAGTGGCCGACAAACTCCAGACGGATACGGTTAAAGTCGGTGATAAACAGCGGGTTGATCGGCACCTGAGCCTGTGTTTTTTTACCCAGTTGCTCCTTCGTGACGGGCAGAACGTCCATCAGCTCGTCATTCAGGTAAACCTTCAGCTGAGACTGCACGGGCAACAGCGACGGAGATGGGGTGTATTCAAGGTTCAGCACCGCATTAGAGATAACCTCATCACTGCGCATACCAAACTCAATACCGCCGTTAGGGTTGATGCCGCGCAGCACCATACTTCCCGGAGGGGGCGCAATTTGCGCAAAGGTCAGCTTCACATCCCGTGACGGGGCATTGTCCGCGACAACGGGCGCATTTGCGCCCCGGACGCCCGGCATCACCTGCCCGATAACCTGGCTGTCTGCCGGCAGGGTGTTCCCCTCCGTTGGCTGATTCGGAGTGATGTTTTCTGTTTGACCGGGTGCCGCAGTGACAACCGCATCGGTTGCTTGCGCGACGACAGGCACCGTTGGCGCAGGCGTTGCCGCTGCGTTACCAGGAGCTGCATTAGCCATTGTTGCGGGGATTGCACTCATCCCCATTGCCACTGCACATAACCAGGAAAGTTTTGTTTTCATCGCGTTATCATCATTGTTGAGCCATAACCGGGTCCGCCTGCTTCGCCTCATCCCGCTCAGGACGACGAGGAATGAACGACACGACCCAGGAAACCAGCGAAGTAAGTGACCGGAAAATTATTTTCACCGACGACGGGGCAAATTCTGCAAGGTGACGATAGCCACGGAACCCCAGCTTCAGAATATCCAGCAGGCTTTCCAGAGGTTTATCTTCCGGGAAGCTGTCCTGCCAGAGAGCCCACGTATCCGCGCGGGCAAACGTACACTGCACAAAATCAATATGCTGCTTTTTGGTCAACGGCATCAGCTGCAGACCGACTTCATCCCCTGCCACACGAACAACTTGCGTCGGGAAGACATACTCCTGCTGACCACGTTTAAGCAGCAGGTTAACTTTCTGCCCTTCCAGCACTTTCGCCTGACCGTTGATTTTGATCCCAAGACCACCGTCAGAGAAGTCGTGCACGGTACAGGAGAAGAGGTGTCCATCTTCACGGGCAAGTGCCGCAGGCATACAGATTTCAACACGATGCGCACGACGTACCTGCTTGCTCTCTACCGACACGGCAACTGCGCCACCGAGGATAATCAGGTTGTAGAACACCCATGCCATACTCACGAACACGGTCAGGATCTCGTTTTCCGGGCCATAGAAGTAACGCCAGATACCCGCGATAACGCCAACAATGTTCAGTAATACCAGGAAGATATACGGACGGGAGATCACCCAGTCGACGTACTCCTCTTCCACCAGACCACCCTTCGCGGTGACGTTAAATTTACCTTTGTGCGGGTTAATCAGCGCCACCATCGTTGGCGGGGCAATATACCAGGCCAGCACCGTTTCGTAGATTTCACTCCAGAATGAATGGCGGTATTTACCCTGAATCTTCGAGTTCGTCAGGCTCGCGTGGATCATGTGCGGCAAAACAAACAGCGCAATCATCAGCGCCGGGGCGTAGATGATGTAAGCGTGAAGAAGCAGGAAGGCCAGTGGCGCAGTCAGGAAGATCAGCCGCGGGATACCGGACAAGAAGTGGAACATGGCGTTGACGTAGCAAAGACGCTGCGCCAGCTTGAGCCCTTTCCCAATCAGTGGGTTATCGAGACGGAAGATTTGCACCATGCCGCGTGCCCAGCGAATACGCTGACCAATGTGCGCCGACAGTGACTCCGTTGCCAGACCAGCGGCCTGGGGAATACGCATATAGGCAGAGGTATAACCACGACGGTGCAGACGCAGCGAGGTATGCGCATCTTCGGTGACCGTTTCGACCGCAATACCCCCAATTTCATCCAGCGGTTTGCGGCGGATAACCGCACAGGAGCCGCAGAAGAAGGTGGCATCCCACATGTCGTTCCCGTCCTGCACCAGGCCATAGAACAGCGTTCCTTCGTTCGGGGTTTTACGGAAACGGCCAAGGTTACGTTCAAACGGATCCGGCGAGAAGAAGTGGTGCGGCGTCTGCATCATCGCCAGCTCTTTCTCTTTCAGGAACCAGCCCATGGTCATCTGCAGGAACGAGCGTGTCGGTACGTGGTCGCAGTCAAAGATCGAGACAAACTCGCCAGTGGCATACTTCAGCGCGTTGTTGATGTTTCCGGCTTTTGCATGCTCGTGAGTCGGACGGGCGATGTACTCGACTCCCACCTCTTCCGCAAACTGACGAAACGCCGGACGATCACCGTCGTCGAGGATCCAGACTTTGAGTTTATCTTTTGGCCAGTCGATACCCAGCGCGGCATAAATGGTGTTTTTCACCACGCTCAGATCTTCGTTGTAGGTGGGGACAAAGAGATCCACTGACGGCCACTGAGAGGTATCTTTTGGCAGCGGAACCGGCTGGCGGTTGAGCGGCCAGATCACCTGGAAATAGCCCAGCACCAGTACAACCCAAGCGTAGGTTTCCGCAAACAGCAGAACCAGACCGCATACCAGACTGACCGGATCGTCCCAGTTCAGCGTTGAGGTATAACGCCACCAGATGTAGCGGCAGGAGACGGTCAACGACAATACAATCAGCATCAGGGCTGAGAAGCGACCCGGAATACGGCGAACCAGCAATGCCACGCCCCACAGCAGAATCAGGAAGGTGAACTGTGCCAGCGGGTTAAAGGGTTGCGTTATACAGACCAGCGCCAGGATGAGCGAGAAGACGACGATCACGCCGAGAATAAAACGCCGCAAGCCCGGGTGGAGATGCCCGAGCTCTTTATGGTTATCCAGGTGGCTGGTCTTATCGGTCACGCTATCGGGCAATTTATTCAGCCACTGATGGTAGCGTTCACGTAACAGCTGAACACGAGAGAAGCTGCGCCAGTGCGGCACTTTTTTCTCTGACCGGGGGGATGTTGCCACCAGCCAGATAGCCTGAATAAGGTATCGCGCCGGATCCAAAGGCCGTGGCCGGTCTGGGTTAATGTGCGGATATAACTCGCTGTGCCGCGCACGTATGTGCTGCCAGCGCGGGTGTTCGAGTGGAATGAACATCCAGGCCAGAATCATCCAGAAACAGCCGAGCGCGGCACTAAATGACGAAGCACCATGCCGGCGAAAATGCCGGTAATGTTCGCTCAAACGCGAACTAACCGGCGGGATGAGTAACCAGCTGGCGAGACGACTCATACCGAACTCCCTGCAGGGTCCGCCGCATTGGCGAAGTTCAGCAGACACCAGTTAGCCAGTGTCAGAATCTCTTCTGCCGCCAGTGAATCGCTGCGGTATTCCCCGAGCGGTTGCTTAGAGGCAAGGCATTCCGCCATTCCCTCATCACGATGGATGACAATCGGAAGCAAGCGGCGCTGGCTTTGCAGCCACACCTGATACAGATCGTCCTGGATCTGGCTGCCAATGCGTAAATCGTTAATCAGAATATGTCCATTCTGAGGCAGCCCTTGCTGATGCAAACGGATATGGCAATTCGCATCGACGTTGACGACCGAGAGGACATGATTGCACTGCGCGATAAGCTGTCGGGTCAGCGTGCCGGAGCCATGCGGCAGATCCAGCAGGATCCATTTATAGTGCCCTTTTTCTTTCAGGCTCTGCAGCGCAAGCGTGAATTGCGAAAACAGACGCTGATATGCCGCCTCATTTTCGCGTTCCGCAGTGGTCAATTGACCAAAAGGCAGTAAATCAAGCTGGGAGGTATAACGCATACCCGCATCCCGCCAGTCTTTATCATCAAGCAGCGCGCGAGCCCAGCCCTCTTCGCGCGTAAAGTCGACATTAAACGACATACGCAGCAAATTATCGGCGCAGGCATCAATAACCAGCACCGACTCACCTAAAAGCTGTAATGACCACGCCAGCGCCGCAGTCACGGATGTGGTACCCACCCCGCCACGGATGCCTTGTAATCCGAGTATGGCCATCAATGGCTCCCTTATTGTTGATGGGCAAATTCAGCTAATAACGGCCAACGTTTAATAGCCGCAGCCAACTGTTCCCGCTGGGAAATATCGGTGTAATCTATTTCAGGTAAAGAAAAAGCCTGCGTAAGCGCCAGAAAATCATTCTGGAATGTGTAACCCAGGGTTGAGTCGACTGGGGTACCGGGTTCATTATTATCCATTCTCTTCCATCCCTTTGAGTAAAATCGCATGTTCAGAAGTTGCGAGGCATCCTGCCTATCAAATTTCATTTACATGCTAAATCTGATGTTCTTTAATTTCAATGTTAGGTTTATTTCTACGCTTTCGCTAGTAAACTGAGATACAGATAAATTAGACGAAAAGAGGGACACCGTGGACTCCATATTTTCTATTGGCATCCAGTCATTATGGGACGAATTGAGCCACATGCCAGTCGGAGGAGTCTGGTGGATTAATACGGACCGAAATGAAGATGCTATCAGTCTGGTAAACCAGACAATTGCCGCGCAGGATAAGGATTCCCGCGTAGCCGTCATTAGCATGGGCGATGACCCGAAGAAAATTATTTCGCTCGAAAGTGACCGCGGACCGCAGTCTGTGCGATTATTTTCCATGTCTTCGGAAGTCGATAGTCTATACTTTTTGTCCCGCGACGTTCAGTGCACTATTGATCCGGATCACCATCTGGTGATCCTTAAATGTGCGAATAACGTCCTGCAAAATATCCCCGCAGAAAAACTGCTGACCTGGCTGGAAAAAATCAATAAATGGACAAAGTTTCAAAATTGCACGCTATTGATAGTCAATCCTGGCAGTAATAATGACAAGCTCTTCTCACTTTTAATGGGTGAATATCGCTCCCTGTTTGGTCTGGCAAGTGTGCGTGATCAGGTCGGTAGCTATCTCTACGACATTGCATTCTGGTGCAATGAAAAAGGCGTGAGCGCCAGACAACAGCTGACCCTTAAACATATCGAGGGTAGGTGGCACCTGGCAAAGCAAGAAGAAACGGTGGTGCAACCGCGCAGTGATGAAAAACGGATTCTGAGCCATATTGCGGTTTTAGAGGGAGCACCTGCACTGTCGGAAAACTGGTCACTGTTTGAATCTAACGAAGCGCTTTTTCATGAAGCCCGCACAACCCAGGCAGCAACGATTGTTTTCTCGTTGATGCAGAATAACCAGATTGAGACGCTGGCAAGGCAAATCCACACCTTACGTCGCCAGCGCGGAAGTGCGTTAAAAATTATCGTGCGCGAAAACAATACCAGCCTGCGCGCCACCGATGAGCGCCTGCTTTTGGGCTGTGGTGCCAATATGGTCATTCCATGGAATGCGCCGTTGTCGCGCTGCCTGACGCTTATCGAGAGCGTTCAGGGCCAGCAGTTCAGCCGCCATGTCCCGGAAGATGTGTCCACATTGCTCTCCATGACGCAGCCGATGAAACTGCGTGGATACCAAAAATGGGATACCTTCTGCGACGCCGTTAGCAACATGATGAACAACACGCTACTTCCGGCAGACGGAAAAGGGGTCATGGTTGC
Source organism: Pantoea sp. LS15 (assembly GCF_012241585.1). Taxonomy (NCBI): domain Bacteria; kingdom Pseudomonadati; phylum Pseudomonadota; class Gammaproteobacteria; order Enterobacterales; family Erwiniaceae; genus Pantoea; species Pantoea sp. LS15. Next base: position 5,542 of record NZ_JAAVXA010000026.1, on the reverse strand, counting down.
CCTGCGCCCTGTACCGGGTATTCGCGTTGAACAGGCCCTCACGTTATGCCGTCCGAACCGCACAGGGGACATCATGACCATTGGCGACAATCGTCTGGTACTGTTTTTATCCTTCTGCCGGGTAAACGATCTCGATACTGCGCTTAACCACATCTTCCCCCTGCCGACCGGGGATATCTTCTCTAACCGTATGATCTGGTTCGAAGATAACTCTATCGGCGCAGAGTTGGTGCAGATGCGCGCCCTCAAGCCTGAACAATGGGTTAAACCGCTCGCTATCAAGAGTGAGGTTAAACCGATTCTCAATGCCAAATATGATGGACATGTCTGGCGTCGGATTCCGGAACCCCTTCGCCTATTAACTGAGAATGGGGAGAACACACCATCATGAGTATCAGCGATATTATTCAACTGGTCGTATTCTGTGCGCTGATCTTTTTCCCGCTTGGCTACTACGCGCGCCATTCAATACGCCGTATCCGTGATACGGCCAGAGTGCTGTTTGTAAAACCTCGCTATGTAAAACCAGCCGGAACACTGACACGGGCATCACACGTCAAGGCAGACCGAAAACATGACTAATTCTACCTATACCGCTTCGTCACCCTCGCCGCTGTGGCAATACTGGCGCGGCCTTTCTGGCTGGAACTTCTACTTTCTGGTGAAGTTTGGTCTGCTTTGGGCAGGCTATTTGAATTTCCATCCTCTTCTCAACCTGGTGTTTATGGCCTTCCTGCTGATGCCTCTGCCAAATATCAGGCTGCATCGCTTACGCCACTGGGTGGCCATCCCTGTCGGCTTTGCACTGTTCTGGCATGATACCTGGCTACCAGGGCCGGACAGCATTATGAGCCAGGGATCGCAGGTTGCCGGGTTTAGCGCCAGCTATGTCCTTGACCTCACTGAGCGCTTTATTAACTGGCAGATGATTGGTGCCGTCTTTGTGCTGCTGGTTGCCTGGCTATTTCTGTCGCAGTGGGTCCGCGTCACGGTATTTGTCGTCGCCATTATGATCTGGCTTAACGTACTGACGCTTGCAGGTCCCGGTTTTTCTCTGTGGCCGGCGGGTCAACCAACCACAACTGTCACCACCACCGGTGGCAGTGCGGCGGCAACCGTTGCGACCGCGGGCGATACACCTGTGGTGGGTGATATCCCCACCCAGACCGCACCACCGACCTCCACTAACCTGAACGCCTGGCTTTCCAGCTTCTATACCGCGGAAGATAAGCGACAGACTAAGTTCCCGGATGCGCTGCCGGCAGATGCTCAACCCTTTGAACTGCTGGTGATCAACATCTGTTCACTCTCCTGGGCAGATGTGGATGCTGCAGGTTTGATGTCGCATCCGTTGTGGTCACATTTCGACATTCAGTTTAAAGATTTCAACTCTGCAACCTCATACAGCGGCCCGGCGGCAATTCGTTTGCTGCGCGCAAGCTGCGGCCAGCCCTCACATAAAAACCTGTACCAGCCGGCCGGAAACCAGTGCTATCTGTTCGATAACCTGGCAAAACTGGGCTTTACACAGCATCTGATGCTGGGTCATAACGGTGTGTTTGGTGATTTCCTGAAAGAGGTTCGTCAGGAAGGGGGTATGCAGGCACCGCTGATGGATCAAACGGGTCTGCCGGTTTCGCTGTTAGGCTTCGACGGTTCACCAGTTTATGACGACACCGCCGTGCTGCAACGCTGGCTGCAGACCATCGAAAAGGACAATAATCCTCGCAGTGCAACGTTCTTTAACACCCTGCCGCTTCACGATGGTAACCACTTCCCTGGCGTGAGCAAAACGGCTGACTACAAGGTGCGTGCGCAGAAGTTCTTCGACGAACTGGACGCATTCTTCACGGAGCTGGAAAAATCAGGCCGTAAAGTGATGGTGGTTGTGGTACCTGAGCATGGTGGCGCGTTGAAAGGTGACAGGATGCAGGTGTCTGGTCTGCGTGATATCCCAAGCCCGTCCATTACTAATGTGCCTGCAGGTATTAAATTCTTTGGTATGAAGGCTCCGCATCAGGGCGCACCGATTGAGATCACCCAGCCAACCAGCTATCTGGCGATCTCCGAGCTGGTTGCCCGTGCCGTTGACGGGAAGCTATTTGTGGAAGACAGCGTGAACTGGGATCAGCTCACCAGCAATCTGCCACAAACGGCAGAAGTCTCTGAGAACGCCAACGCGGTGGTGATTCAGTACCAGAACAAACCTTACGTTCGCCTGAACGGCGGAGATTGGGTACCTTATCCGCAGTAAAATGGCATTGCTTCCCTCTCCCTCCGGGGAGAGGGAATGTTCAGATTATTGCCGGGCGATCCATACCAGCATTTTCAGGCTTGCTGAATAGTAATCATCTTTTGAGGTGATTTCGGGTTCTGTGGAAGACTGTCCCATCGTTAAATCACGTACTGCCAGCAGACCCCCTTCCATCATGTAGGGTGCATACTCGTTAGTAGTGACGTTAACCCAGGCGGGAGTTTGTTCCCGGGGAAATTGACCGAACCAGGCTCGCCACGGCGTCAGCAGTGGGCTTTGCTTATCAACCCAGGCCACATACAGCGGAATACGAATCGCATCGTAGCTCATCCGCGGTGCCCAACCTTTGGCCGGAGTCAGCTTGCCACCCGACGCCAGAGAGACCCAGTCAGTGGGCAGATTCGCTTTACCCGAGCCCATTTTCCCCAGCAGACGTTCCCCGTCCTTAATCAATTCACGCCAGACCGGTAAATGACTACGCCCGGCAAAGGCCTGCCATGCCGGAAACACGAAATAAGAAGGGTTCAGTACCACTTCACCATCAAGGTTAAACCCCTGGACACCCGGTAGCATCACCCGGTAACCCGCATAGCGGATCACGTTGTGCTCAATCAGTGCTTTTGTAATTGCATCCGATGCAGCGCTGTAGCGTTTGTCATGCCAGCGCGCGTCGGCTTTTAACAGTACCCAGGCAATCAGCACATCGCCATCGGAGGCGTTGTTCTTGTCGGCGACCGGGTTGGATTCTGCGGGGTTATAACGCCAGTAAAACAGGCCGTTATCTTTGTTTTTAAGCTGACTGTCTGTCCATTGCCAGAGCTTATCGAACGTGGGTTTATCGTTGTTGGCCACCGCCATCAGCATGGCGAAACCCTGGCCTTCCGTATGCGAAACGTCACCATTGCCGGTATCGACAATGCGGCCTTCCGGTTTGAAAAAGCGTGCCTTATAGCTTTCCCAGGCCTGACCCGCCTGAGAGAGAGGAGAGAAGAGCAAACTCATCATCACAGCCAGCGTAGCGCAGACGGGTTTTCGCATAATTAACTCATTCCGGTTGTTCAGCACTTCGCAGTGAAATTTCACCGCCTACCCACGGCTTGATCACACCATCCTGCTCCAGAAGCAACGCACCCTGTGCGTCAATGCCACGGGATGTTCCGTAGATCTCTTTATCACCAATCAGTAATTTCACCGGGCGGTTGATAAAGTTATCCAGCTTTTCCCAACGAGACAGGAATGGTGCCAGCCCCTCCTGTTCAAAGAGGATGAGTGAGCTGCGTAATTCCTTAATCATACGCACGGCGAGGGTGTTACGATCGATGACGATCCCTGCTTCCTGAAGATTAGTCCAGGCCTGATTCACCACATCATTTTGTACATTGCGCATCACCATATTGAGGCCTGCACCAATAACGATTTGCGCCGCATCGCCTGTTTTTCCTGTCAGTTCGACCAGGATACCTGCAAGCTTACGATCGTTCAGATAAAGATCATTAGGCCATTTAACACGCACTTTATCAGCGCCCAGATCGTGCAGTACTTCCGCCATGACAATCCCAATAACCAGACTCAGGCCAATAGCAGCAGCAGGCCCCTGCTCCAGACGCCAGTACATGGACAGATAGAGATTGGCACCAAATGGCGAGAACCATTTACGGCCACGACGACCACGACCAGCCTGCTGATACTCCGCAACACAGGCATCTCCGGATTTCAGCTCAGGCAGACGATCCAGAAGATACTGGTTCGTCGAATCAATCACTGGCAGCACCGCAACATTGCCATATCCAATCTGGTTACGGATCGCTTCTTCATTCAGTAGCTGGATTGGCTCCGGCAGGCTATATCCTTTTCCGGGAACCGTGAAGACATCTACTCCCCAGTCACGGAGGGTCTGGATGTGCTTGTTAATGGCGGCACGGCTCATGCCGAGTTGCTCACCCAACTGCTCGCCAGAATGAAACTCACCGTCGGCAAGAATGCCAATCAGTGTTAACGGGATGGTATTATCCTTCACGCAATGGTCTCCACGGCATTCACTTCACCTGTGCGGCCAATGAAGCGGACTTCTGGCTCCAGCCAGACATTAAATTTTTCGCCCACGCACTGACGGACATGGTGTGCCAGTTGCACAACATCGCTGCCGGTCGCATTGCCCTGGTTAATCAGAACCAGGGCCTGCTGACGATGCACTGCAGCCCCGCCCTTCGTGGCACCTTTTAACTGGCACTGATCGATAAGCCAGCCCGCAGCCAGCTTCACGCTGCCATCAGCTTGCGGATAATGTGGTGCAGCAGGCCATCCAGCAAGAAATGCTTTTGCATTTTCGCCACTAATGACTGGGTTTTTGAAGAAACTCCCGGCATTTCCATTCACTTTTGGATCGGGAAGTTTGGTCATTCGCATATGGCAAACAGACTCAAACACCTCACGTGCGGTTGCAGTTGCTGGGTCAAGACGTGTTAAATCACCATAGGTGAGGACTGGTTTCCATTTTTTCGCCAGACGCAGACCAACGGCCACAATCACATAGCGATCCTGGTATTCATGTTTGAAAATACTGTCGCGGTAACCAAAATGACACTGTTCGGCAGTCAAACGCTGAGCCGTTCCGGTCGCCAGTTCAATACAATCGACATATTCGCAGACGTGTTTCAGTTCGATGCCGTAGGCACCGATGTTTTGAATGGGTGACGATCCGGCACAACCTGGGATCAGTGCAAGATTTTCGAGGCCTGGCATCCCCTTCTCAAGGGTAAATTGCACCAGATGATGCCAATTTTCTCCGGCCCCTACATGCAGATGCCAGCTATCAGCGCGCTCTTCCACATCAATTCCCATGATGCGGTTGACGATCACCGTTCCGGCAAAATCTTCGAGAAACAGGACATTACTTCCTTCGCCCAGAATCAGTACGGGTTCGTCGTTTTCTGTTGCGCTTTGCCATGCACTCAGCAATTGCTGTGCAGTATCGGCACGTACAATGTTATTAGCATTGCGTTGAATGCCAAAGGTATTCCAGGGTTTAAGGGAGTGGTTCATAGACGCTATCCTGATGCAAAAACGGAGGTAGTTTACCGTATAAGCAAGGAGTTGGGGGATTTGTTTGTGCGCCGTATAAATGCAAAAAGGCCATCCTTACGGATGGCCTCTTCACTTAATTGATGCCT